>DASYLG010000472.1:0-9202 GCA_036009685.1 Iamia sp.
CATTCTGCATACATCGGGGGATTTCATACCGGGAATGAGAAGAGCCGGTGCCTCCGCACCGGCCCTGACCTGCTCTTTTACCGTCGGGCTGGGGAGATTTGAACTCCCGACCTCTTGACCCCCAGTCAAGCGCGCTAACCAAGCTGCGCCACAGCCCGTGGGAGGGATCACCATAGGCGCCCGCGCCGGTGGGGGCCGAACCGGTCGAGCGTCAGAAGATCCAGCGCAGGAGCGCGTCGATGCCCTGGAGCAGGCGCCAGCCGAGGTAGATCACGACCACCGCCACCAGCAGGTAGAAGTGCCACGGAGCCCGCCCGCTCCCCTGCTCGTCGTCGGGTTCGTCGTCGATGCTGGCGATGAAGCGGCCGCACTGCTGACAGGTCCCGTCGGGGCCGAGGCTGCTCGGGTTGTAGAAGCGATCGCAACCCTCACACCACGGCACGGCGACACCCTGCCCCAGCCCCGCGGGGCCGGGCCATTCGGGGACTACCGGGAGGCGGAACGGCGGGTGCGTGGCCCGGCGTGGGCGACGCCGCTGGGGACGGCGCGGCCGACCAGCCTCTCGACCAGGAGGGCGGCCTCGACCAGTGTGTCGACGTCGATGCCGGTGGCCACGCCCAGGTCGTCGCACAGGGCGACGAGCTCCTCGGTGGCCAGGTTCCCGCCGGCCCCGTGGGCGAACGGCGACCCGCCCAGCCCGCCGACGGCGGTGTCGAACCGGGTGAACCCGAGACCCAGGGCGGCGTAGGCGTTCACCAGGGCCGTGCCCCGGGTGTCGTGGAGGTGGAGCCCGACATCGTCGATCGCGCCGGCCAGGGCACCGTGGAGCTCGGCGATCCGCAGCGGGGTGGCCATGCCGGTGGTGTCGGCGTAGGTCAGCCGGGTGGCGCCGGCCGCGGCGGCCCGGGCCCCGAGGGCGACGGCGACCGCCGGGGTGACGACGTCCTCGTAGGGCGACCCGACGGCGCAGGACACGACGGCGTCGACGGGGGTGGACCCGGCAGCGGCCACGATCGCGGCGATCACCGCGACCGACTCGTCGACCTCCATGTTCACGTTGCGGCGGTTGTAGGTGGGCGAGGCCGACAGGGTGACGGTCAGCTCGTCGACGCCCGCCTCCAGCGCCATCTCAGCCCCCCGCAGGTTGGGGACCAGGGCGGCGTAGGTGACCCCCGCCCGGCGCTCGATCCCGGCCACGACCTCGGCCGCTCCGGCCATGGCCGGCACCGCCTTGGGCGACACGAACGCCGCCACCTCGACCCGGGTGACGCCGGCGGCGACGAGGGCGTGGACGAGGGCGATGCGATCGGCCACCGCCACCGGCTCCTCGGGCTGGAGCCCGTCACGGGGGCCGACGTCGCGGATCGCGATCGACGACGGCAGCTCGGGGAGGGCGGGGCCGAGGTCGGCCATCAGACCGGCGGCACGCCGTGGCGGCGGTGCGAGAAGTGGCGGTCCTTGCGCTCGGCCCGCTCGAGCCGGCGGACCAGCTCGTCACGCAGGGCCTCGGGCTCGACGATGGCGTCGACGACCATCTCCGAGGCGAGCCGCACGATGTCGACGTCGGTCTCGTAGATCGCTCGCTGCTCGGCCACGAAGGCCTCCCGCTCGTCGGGGTCCTCGATGGCGGCGATCTTGTTGGCGAAGACGGCGTTGACGGCGGCCTCGGGCCCCATCACCGCGATCTTGGCCGTGGGCAGGGCGAGGGTGGCCTCGGGCTCGAAGGCCGGACCCGACATGGCGTACAGACCGGCGCCGTAGGCCTTGCGCAGCACGACGCACACCTTGGCCACGGTGGCCTCGGAGATGGCGGTGACCATCTTGGCGCCGTGGCGGATGATCCCCTGGGCCTCGACGTGGGTGCCGATCATGAAGCCGGGCACGTCGGTGAGGAACACCAGCGGGATGTTGAAGGCGTCGCAGCACCACACGAAGCGGGCCGCCTTGTCGGCCGAGTCGACGAACAGCACCCCGCCCTTGACCGCCGGGTTGTTGGCCACGATGCCGGTGGGCCGGCCGTCGAGGAGCCCCAGGCCCACCACCAGCTCGGGGGCGAACAGGGGCTTGAGCTCGAAGAAGCTCTCGGCGTCGACGATGCCGTCGATCACCGCGTGGACGTCGTAGCCGGCCCGCTCGTCCTCGGGCACGACCCCCGTGACCAGGGGCGATGCCGGCCCCACGGGGGCGAACTGGGGCGGCTGATCCTGCCACGACGAGGGGAAGTAGGTGAACCAGGCCTTGGCCTGCTCGATGGCGTCCTCGTCGTCGTGGGCCAGGTTGTCGCCGCAGCCCGACACCGTGGCGTGCATGCGGGCCCCGCCGGTCTCCTCCAGCGTGGCCTTCTCGCCGATGACCATCTCGGCCATGCGGGGCGAGCCCAGGTACATCGAGGCGTTGCCCTCGACCATGATCACGATGTCGCAGAAGCTGGGGATGTAGGCCCCGCCGGCGGCCGACGGGCCGAAGAGGCAGCAGATCTGCGGGACCCGGCCCGACAGCTTGATCTGGTTGTAGAAGATCCGGCCGGCGCCGCGGCGGCCGGGGAAGAGCTGGACCTGGTCGGTGATGCGGGCCCCGGCCGAGTCGATGAGCCAGAAGATGGGCAGGTCCTCGCGGAGCGCCAGCTCGGTGGCCCGGATCATCTTCTCGACGGTGCGGGCGCCCCACGACCCGGCCTTCACGGTGGGGTCGTTGGCCACGACGACGACAGCGCGGCCGTCGATCCGGCCGGTGCCGATGACCACGCCGTCGGCGGGCAGGTCGGCGGCCGAGGCGTTGGCCAGGAGGGCGTCCTCGACGAACGAGCCGGGATCCAGCAGCAGGTCGAGCCGGTCGCGGACGAAGAGCTTGCCCTGCTTCTCGAGCTTGTCGCCGACCTTGGCCAGGTTGCCGGCCAGCGCCCGCTCGGCCGCGGCCGCCACGCGATCGGCGGCGCTGGGCTCCTCGTCGGGCACGATCTCGTCCACCGACCGAGACTACCGAGACCCGACGTGTGGGCTCGGTATACTGCGGGTATGGCGACGACCATCAAGCTGAGCGTCGAGACGAGGGACCGGATCAAGGCCATGGGTGGCGAGACCTACGAGGACACGATCATCGAGGCCCTCGATGCGCTCGACAAGCAGCGCTTCTGGGAGGAGGCCGACGCCGCCATGGCCTGGCGCGAGAGCCTCCCGCCCGAGGAGCGAGCGCGCATCACGGAGGCCGACGCCGAGCTCGACCGGGTGCTGGACGGGCTCTTGTGAGCGAGACGGGCCAGGTCGTCATGGCCGACCTGGGTGCCGAGCGGCCCCGTCGGGTCCTCGTCCTCTCGAACCGCCGTTTCACCACCATGACGGGGCGAGCCCTCGTCGCGCCGGAGTGGCTCGGGCCGCCCGATGTCCAGCTCCTGCCGTGGCAGGTACGGGTGGGGAACGCGGTCTTCGCCATCGACCGACTGGTCTCCGTGAAGACCGACCGCCTGCTCGACGATGTGGGCGAGGCGTCCTACACCGCGGTGATGGCGGCCCGGCGGGCGCTGCTGGCGATCACCTGAGGCGAGGCTCGGGCGTCAGAGGCGGCGGATGGCGAGGATGGCGACGTCGTCGTCGAGGGGGCGGGTGGCGAAGTCCTTGGCCGCCTCCAGCAGCGTCTTGCACAGCACGTCGGGGGCGATGCCGGGATCGCGGCGCAAGACGTTGCCGATGCGCTCCTCGCCGTACTGGTCCTCGCCGGCCCGGGCCTCGGCCAGGCCGTCGGTGTAGAGCAGGAGGAGGTCGCCCCGCTCCAGCGGCAGCTCCCGGCTGAGGAAGGTGCCGTGGGGGTCGAGCATCAGGAGCGGGCCGGTGTGGCGCAGGGGGCGGACCTCGCGGTCGTGCCACAGCCACGCCGTCGGGTGGCCGGCCGAGGCCCACCGCAGGGTGCCGGCCTCGGTGTCGAACACCACGACGCAGAGGGAGATGAACTCCTCCAGCCGCTCGAGGGCGGACATCCGGTCGTTGAGCTCCTCGAGCGCCTGAGCCGGGTCGCGGTACTGACGCAGGAAGACCCGGAGCAGGTACTTGGCCTGGATCGCCGTGATCGACGGCTCGATGCCGTGGCCGGTGACGTCGCCGATGACGGCGGCCACCCGGCCCCGGCCGAGGTCGTACACGTCGAAGAAGTCACCGGCCATGAGCCCGGTGCCGGCCTTGTAGACCCGGCCGATCTCGAACCCGGGCAGGGTCGGGAGCACGTCGGGCGCCAGCCGGGCGGCCCAGCGCTGGGGGGCCAGCTGGTCCTGGTCGAGCACCTCCTCGGCCCGTCGCTCGATGTCGTAGCGGTCATCGGCCAGGCGGGACTCCTTGACGAAGTCGCGGGCCGACAGGACCGACACGATCACCGGCACCAGGATCAGGCCGAACATCAGCTCGACGCCGGCCGAGCGGGAGAACGCCAGCGCCGCACACGATCCGCACAGGACGGCGTAGAGGGTGGTGGTGTGGACGTCCTTGCGGTAGGCCGAGCGGGCCAGGGTCGAGGCGTCGGCGGTGGGGCCGCGCTCGGCCGCCACCCGGCGGTGGACGCGCCCGAGACGGCGCGCCGATCGGGCCCACACCAGGGCGGCGAGGCCGCACGCGACGGCGGTGACGACGAGGATGACGGTGGCCATGGGTCAGGTCCGGCGGCGGCGGGTGCCGTCATCCGGTCGCCCGAGGTTACCGGGCGGGTGTGACAGCCACCGGTCGATCACATGTCGATCCGGTCGGGATGGTCCGAGATCGGTTCTGGCCGTCCCCGTGCCCCTCCACGGTGCACCAGGGTTGACAGAACCGGGCTAGAGGAGGACGTGGGGGTTCATGATGGCGTCGGGGTCGAGGGCGGCCTTGACCGCGGCCATGGCGGCGACCGTGGCCGCCCCCCGCTGGCGGGCCAGCCAGGCCCGCTTGGCCGTCCCGACCCCGTGCTCGGCGCTGATGCTGCCCCGGCGGTCGAGGACGAGGGCCAGGACGGCATCGTCGACGGCGTGGTCGTCGGGGGCGACACCGGAGACGTTGACGTGAAGGTTGCCGTCGCCGAGGTGCCCGAAGATCCACGTCCGGGCATCGGGGGCCACCGCCGTGACCCGTGCCGGCACCTCGTCGGCGAAGGCGGCGAGCGCATCCGCCGGCAGCGAGACGTCGAGCTTGTGGACCGCCCCGAGGGTCGAGATGGCCTCGGTCAGCGACTCGCGGTGGCGCCAGAGGGCCGCCCGCCGGGGCCCGTCGGTGGCCACCACGGCGTCGACCACGCCGGCCAGGTCGCCGACCACCGCGGCCAGGACGTCGACCGGATCGGTGTGGCCGGCGGCCTCGACCAACACGGTCACCGGCGGGGCCGGGGCGAGCGCCGGCGCCACGCCGAGGTACCCGGCCACGAGCGCGGCCTCGGCCGCGCCGTAGGCCTCGGCCGCCTCCAGCCCGGGCAACGATCGGCGCAGCTCCCCCACCGCCACCACGGCATCGGCCATGGTGGCGAAGGCGAGGGCGGCGAGGGCCCGCTCGGGCAGGTGGGGAACCAGCCGCAGGCGGGCGGCGGTGACCAGGCCGAGGGTGCCCTCGCTGCCACACAGCAGCCCCGACAGGTCGTAGCCGGTGGCGTCCTTCTCCAGCCGGCCCAGGTCGTCGAGCCGGGCGCCGGTGCCCCACACGGCCTGGACGCCCCGCAGCTGGGCCCGGGTCGGGCCGTGCCGCACGACGTGGAGGCCACCGGCGTTGGTGGCGATCGACCCGCCCACGGTGGCCGAGTCGCGGGCCGCCCAGTCGACGCCGTAGGCCCAGCCCGCGGCGCGGGCGGCGGCGTGGACGGCGGCGATGGTCGTCCCCGCCCCGGCGGTGAGCTGCCCGGCATCGGGGTCGACGTCGACGACACCCGCCAGCCGCCCGAGGGCCACCACCACCTCGCCGGCGAGGGGCACCGACCCACCCACCAGCCCGGTGTTGCCGCCCTGGGGCACGACGGCCAGGCCCTCGGCCCGGGCCACGGCCACGACGGCCTCGACCTCGGCGACCGAGCCGGGGCGGACGACGGCCGGGGTGGCGCCCCGGAACCGCCCGGTCCAGTCGACGGCGTGGCCGGCGGTGACGGCCGGGTCGGTGAGGACGTGCTCGGGGCCGACGGCGTCGACCAGCCCCCGCAGGGCCGAGGGGGCCAACCCCGCCGGGGCCACGGACGTCACGTCGGGTCGGTGAAGGAGGGGGCCCGGCCCTCCATCTCGGCCATGACGGCCTCGATCTGGTTGGGGCTGCCCATCAACGCCTCCATGCGGCGCGACTCGTCGGTGAGCGCCTCCTCGAGCGGTCGGGTGCCGGCCAGGTTGAGCAGGACCTTGGCACCCTGCACGGCCTCGGGGTTACGGCCGGCGATCTCGGCCGCCAGCGCCCGGGCGGCCACCACCGGATCCTCGACCACGTGGGTGACGAGGCCGAGGTCGTGGGCCTCGGCGCCGCGGATCCGGCGGGCGGTGAAGACGAGCTCCTTGGCGACGTCGAGACCGCACAGCCGGACCAGGGCCTGGGGTCCGGTCATGTCGGGCAGCAGGCCCCACCGGACCTCCATCACCGAGAGGGTGGCGTCGGGAGTGCAGTAGCGGATGTCGGCGCCGAGGGCGATCTGGAGGCCGCCGCCGAGGACGTGGCCGTGGAGGGCGGCGACGACCGGCTGCGGGAGGGACTGCCACACGTTGGCCGCCTCCTGCGGGAGGTTGGACGGCCGTCCCGGCATCCGGTCGACGATCGATCGGCCCACGACCTCCGAGGCCTCACCGTTGCCGCCGCCCCCACCGCCGCCGTCATCCGAGCCGCCCGGCGCGGCCATGGCCGAGAAGGCGCCGAGGTCGAGCCCGGCGCAGAACGACCGGCCGTCGCCCCGCAGCACGACGGCCCGCACCGAGCGATCGGCCGCGACCTGGTCGCCGGCGGCGACCAGCGAGGCGAACATCCGCCCGTCCAGGGCGTTCATCTTCTCGGGCCGGGAGAGGACGACCTCGGCCACGCCGTCGGTGACCGTCACCGTGACCCGATCGGGGTCGGGGGCACGAGGCGGCGTGGAGGTGGCGGCGGGGTCGGAGGTCGGCACGGAGGTCACCGGGAGAGGGTAGATCCGGGCTCCGGTTCGGGCCGAGGGCAGGATCGCGGCGGTCGTCGCCGAACGATGGAGGGTCGATCAGCGCTGGTCCTGGCCCTCAAGACCGGGACTGCTCCGGCCGACAGGATCTGAGCCGATGTCCCGCCGCGCCCGTCTCCGCACCACCCGCCCCCACCACGGGCCGGGACCCCGCCTCACCGCCGGGGTGTCCGCCCGCGCCCTGGCCGCGACGGTCGCCGTCAGCGCCCTCCTGGTGGGTGCCCACCCGGTCGGCGCCCGGAGCGCGATCCCGACGGCGGCCCCGACGGACCCGGCCGAGCCGACCGCGCCCGAGACCGCCGACCTCCCCGAGCTGGGCGAGCTGCCCGAGATCAGCCCGGGGCTGGCCGAGGTCGAGCTGACCAGCGCCACCTACGACGAGGCCGTCGCCCGCCGGGGGGCCGTCGCCGACGATCGGGCCGCGGCCGAGCGGCGCGAGGCCGACGAGGGCGCCGCCATCGTCACCCACACCGACCGCGAGGCCGAGCTGACCGAGCAGATCGACGCCGCCCGGCGCCGGGCCGAGCACTGGGAGGGCGAGGCCGCCCGTCTCGACGACGAGGTGCGCGCCGTGGCCGTCGGCTCGTACATGCGGGGCAGCAGCGCGGACGTCGGCCCCCTCTTCACGCTCGACCCCGAGGCCCACAACCGCGAGGCCACCGCCGCGGTCACGTCCGACAGCCTCGCCCGCCGCCAGGTCGCCGAGCTCGAGCACGCCCGCAGCGAGGCCCGCAAGGCGCGCAACGAGGAGACCCTGTCCACCGCCATCCGCGACGGCGTGCGGGAGGCCCTCGCCGCCGCCCGCATCGCCCGCGACGAGGCCCGGGCCGAGAAGGAGCGCCTCGGCATCGAGCTGCTCGAGGCCGTCGATGCCATCGAGGATCAGCGCCGGCTGGCCTCCGTCGTCGGTGCCGACTTCCCGCTCGTCGTCCTCGACGCCTACTACAAGGCGGCCGAGACCATGCAGCTGCTGGCCCCCGGGTGCGGGATCCAGTGGTGGGGGATGGCCGGCATCGGCAAGATCGAGTCACGGCACGGCACCTACGCCGGCGCCGAGGTGCGGGCCGACGGCAGCCTCACCAAGCCCATCATCGGCATCCCCCTCACCGGCGCCGGCGCGACGGCCTCCATCGGCGACTCCGACGGCGGGCTCATCGACGGCGACCCGACCGTCGACCGGGCCGCCGGGCCCATGCAGTTCATCCCCCAGACCTGGGCGGCCTACGGCGTCGACGGCGACCAGAACGGCGAGATCCAGATCCAGAACATCTACGACGCCGCCGCCAGCGCCGCCCGCTACCTGTGCGCGGCGGCCGGATCGATGGCCGATGTCGGCGGGCTCCAGCGCGGCTACATGGCCTACAACCACTCCGCGGCCTACGTGTCCTCGGTGCTGACCCAGGCGGTCCGCTACGGCAACGCCGTCGAGATCGAGGGCGTGCCGGCCCCGCCGGCGGCCCCGCCCCCTCCCCCGCCGCCGCTGACCCCCGAGGTCCCCGCCGACGGCGCCCCGACGACAACGACCACCGCTCCGCCCGGCTGAGGTCGCGCGCCCACGAGGTGCCAGGCACCACGTGGGACCGGGATCCCGACTTCACCCGTCATGGCGCGCCCACGTGGTGCCGAGGGTCGCGCGCCCACGAGGTGCCAGGCACCACGTGGGACCGGGATCCAGATCTCACCCGTCGTGGCGCGCCCACGTGGTGCCTGGCACCTCGTGGGACCGGGTCGCCGCGAAGGGATCCAGATCTCACCCGTCGTCGACGCTCACATGGTGCCTGGCACCTCGCGGGACCGGGTTGGCGCGAAGGTCAGACGGCGGCGTCGGGTGGGGGTGGCGGGTCGCCGCCGAGGTCGACGGTGGGCTCGGCGACCAGGTCCTCGGGGTCGAGGGCGGCCGCGGCGGCGTCGGGACCGGGCACGGCGGGGACACCGCTGGGGTCGGTCGGCGGGTCGAGCTGGGCGGCCATGGTGACCAGCTCGGGCGGCACCTCGCCCAGGTCGCGCAGGACCGACAGCTCGGCCGTATCCGGGTCGACCAGCCCGTCGAGGACGTCGAGGTCGTGCTCGGCCTGCTCGG
>DASYLG010000473.1:0-10319 GCA_036009685.1 Iamia sp.
CGAGATCCACCGCGAGACTTGCATCTGGCTGACCCCGAAGCGGGCCGCGATCTGGACCTGCGTCTCGTTCTCGAAGAAGTAGAGGCCGAGCACCGTCCGGTCGCGGTGCCCGAGGTGCTCGAGGGCGGCGGCCAGCGCCACGCGCCCCTCGGCCAGGGCGAAGCTGGCGTCGAGCTCGCCCACCTCGAAGGTGCGCTCGCCGTCCTGGCCCGGACGGGGGGCGTCGAGCGAGACCATGGACCGGGCCCTGGTGGCCGTCTGGGCCAGCAGCAGCTGGTCCTCCGACACCTGGAGGTCGGCGGCGACCTCGGCCGCCGTGGGCTGGCGGCCCAGCACGCCGGTGAGGCGGTCGACCGCCTCGCGGGCCGGGGCCGCCAGGTCGTGGGCGGCGCGCGGGACCCGCAGGGCCCAGCCCTGGTCCCGGTAGTGCCGCTTGATGGCGCCGATGATCGTCGGCGTGGCGTAGGCCACGAAGGGGATGCCCCGGCTGGGGTCGAACCGCTGCAGCGAGGCGACGAGCGACTCGAGGGCGACCTGGCGGAGGTCGTCGAGCGGCTCGCCCTGGCGATGGAGCCGGCGGGCCAGCGACAGGGCGTAGGCCTGGTACTCCTCGACCAGCTCGGTCAGGACCTCGGGCTCAGCGGCCCGGGCATAGCGCACGTGGAGGAGCCACACGGGCTCGTCGACGGCGGGCGCCTGGCCGGTGTCGGCGCGGTCGCGGCCCCGGGGGATGGTGGCCTCGGCGGTGGAGATGTCGGTGACGGAGGCCGCCGACGGGACGGACGTTCGGACGAGGGACAAGGGCCCTCCCAAGAGGTGGGGGAAGTGACCCTCGTGGCTGAACGTCACCGACACCCAACCACACCCCCCGTCCGAGGGCAACCGAACGGCGCCCCGGTCGCCACTATGGGTGAACGAGGTTTCTACAGCTCCGGGAGCTCCTGGGGCAGCCCGACGAGCGGGCGGAGCGGGTCGCCCACGGAGGCCACCCGGTCGAGGACGGTGCGGATCGTCCACCGGTCCGGTGCCAGGTCGGGGTCGTCGAGCTCGTCCCACGCGAGGGGGACCGAGACGGGCGCACCGGGGGCGGGACGGGTGCTGTACGGCGCGACCAGCGTCTTGTTGACGGCGTTCTGGGTGTAGTCGAGACGGGCCCTGCCGCCCCGGTCGCGCTTGGTCCACG
The DNA here is from genome assembly GCA_036009685.1 of Iamia sp. GTDB lineage: Bacteria > Actinomycetota > Acidimicrobiia > Acidimicrobiales > Iamiaceae > Iamia. The sequence continues at coordinate 1,184 of DASYLG010000473.1, forward strand.
CCCAGCTGACCATCTCGGGGACGACCTTCCCCACGGCCCTGGAGATGGTCTCGACCCACGCCCGGGTCTCGTCGAAGCCGGGACCGGGGGCGATGGGGATCCAGATCTGGATGCCCCGCTTGCCGGTCACCTTGGCGCCGGCCCGGACGCCGACCTGGTCGAGGGCGACCTTGTGCAGCCGGGCGAGGGTGAGGACGTCGTCGAAGGTGCTGGTCGTCCCCGGGTCGAGGTCGATGAGCGCCCACGACGGGCAGCGGTGGGCCCGGGTGGGCGAGGTCCACGGGTTGAGCTCGAGGGCGGCGAAGTTGGCCAGCCAGGCCAGGGTCGGCGCGCTGTCGGCGACGATGTAGGTCTCGGTCTCGCCGGCCCCGGCGTCGGGGTAGGTCCAGCCCGTCACCCAGTCCGGGGCGTGGCTCGGCCGCTCCTTGTGCCAGAAGCCCTTGGCGGCGGCCCCGTCGGGGTGCCGAAGGGTGTTCACGGCCCGGTCGAAGAGGTACGGGAGCATCGTGGGGGCGATGCAGGCGTGGTAGCGGATCAGGTCCCGCTTGGTCACCGGTGCCTCGTCACCCCGACCCGGGAACAGCACCTTGTCGAGGTTGGTCAGCTTGAGGGTGCGGCCCTGCAGCTCCCACTCCCCCTTGGCGCCGAGGGCGTCGAGGGCGTCGAGCTCGTCGTCCGTCGGTGGGGGCACCGGGGGGATGGCCGGAGCGGTGGGCGCATGCGGGTCCCACGTCGCGGCGGGCGCCGCCTTCACCTCGTCGTTGGTGCGACCGGTCTTCACCGACGTTGGATGGTCCTCGGCGTCCCACCCGGCGACGGCGTGGTCGTCGTGCTTGTGGAGCAGCAGCCAGTCCTTCTTGGTGCGGATGAAGACGAACCGGCCGGCCAGCCGCTCCCCCACCAGGTCGACGTGGAGCTCGCCGGCCTCGACGGCCGCGAGGGGGTCGTCGCCCTTGGCCAGGGTCCACGTGCCCCAGTCCCAGACGATGACGTCGCCGCCGCCGTACTCGCCCCGCGGGATGGTGCCCTCGAAGTCGAAGTAGTCGAGCGGGTGGTCCTCGACGTGGACGGCCAGGCGGCGCACGTCGGGGTCGAGCGTCGGGCCACGGGGCACGGCCCAGCTGGCCAGGACGCCCCCCATCTCCAGCCGGACGTCGTAGTGGAGCCGGCTGGCGCGGTGACGCTGGACGACGAAGCGGTGGCCGTCCTGCGGTGGCGGCCCGCCCCCCGGCCCCCGGTTGCCGGACGGCTCGGCGGTGACACCGAAGTCGCGCTTCGACCGGTACGTGGACAGCCGGTCGGCAGGGATGGTGGCCACGACGCCCATACTCGCCCCCCGCCGGGGGTGGAAACCGGCGTGGGCGTTTCCGGCTCGCGGTGGTGGGCAGGCGCGCGGTCGTCGCGGGCGCGCCACCACCCGGGAGAGCTCCCCTCATGGACACCACCAGCACCCGCCCCCTCGCCGTGATCACCGGGGCCTCGACGGGCATCGGCCTCGGCATCGCCCGCGCCCTGGTCGCCGAGGGCCACGATCTCGTGATCGCGGCCGACGAGCCCGCCATCCACGTGGTCGCCACCGAGCTCGGCGCCGGCGCCGGCGGTCCCGAGGTCCAGCCCGTCGAGGTCGACCTGGCCACGCGAGACGGCGTGGCCGCCCTGGCCGACGCCGTGCGGGCCCACGGCCGCCCCGCCGACGTCGTGGTCCTCAACGCCGGGATCGGTGTCGACGGGCCCTTCGTCGACACGCCGATCGAGGCCCACCTGCGTCTGCTCGAGGTCAACGTCGTCGGCGCCGTCCACCTCGCCGGCCTGCTGCTGCCGGCCATGGCGGCGCGGGGCGAGGGCCGGCTGCTCGTCACCTCCTCCATCGCCTCGGCCATGACCGGTCCCCTGCTGTCGACCTACAACGCGTCCAAGACCTTCCTCGCGGCATGGGCCGACGCCGTCCGCGAGGAGCTGGCCGAGCAGGGCGTCACCGTCACCACGCTGATGCCCGGCGGCACCGACACCGAGTTCTTCGCCCGGGCCGACATGGAGGACACCAGGCTCGGCCGGGCCGAGAAGGACGACCCGGACGAGGTCGGGCGCGAGGCCGTCGCCACCCTGCTCGCCGGCGAGCGCCAGCTCGTCTCGGGCGGCGTCAAGAACAAGGTCCTCGCGACGGCCTCCAAGGTGCTGCCCGACTCCGTGATCGGCGCCGCCCACGAGCGCTTCGTCGAGAAGAGCTGACGGTCAGGGGACGGTGGCGATGGCGATGGCCTCGGTGACGTCGTCCAGCGACCCCCGGCGGGCGTGGGCGCGGCGCTGGCGCTCGGCGCCGGTCCCCTCGGCGAGGACGCGGGCCACGCCGGCGGCGACGACGTCGGCGTCGCCGCAAGCCGCGAGATGGGGCCGTAGGCGATCCAGCAGGTCCTGCACCACGGTGACGGCCGGGACCGATGCGGGCGTCCGCACGTCGAGCAGGTCGCCCTCCAGGCCGTAGCGGGCGGCGCGCCAGAGGGCGGCCCGCAGCAGCTCCGGCCGCACAAGCGGCACCGGCTCCCCCGCCTCGACCTGGGCGGTCGCCTCGACCACCAGGGCCCGGAACAGCCCGGCCACGGTGACGCTCTCCTCCACGGTGAGGGGCACGTCGGCGACCCGGAGCTCGAGCGTCGGGTAGCGGGCCGACGGCCGGAGGTCCCAGTACAGGCGGGCCGGGGCGTCGATGGCCTCGACCGAGTGCATGGTCTCGACCAGGGCGTCGTACTCGGCCCGCGTGGCGAACGGCTCGGGGAGCCCGGTCGTCGGCCAGCGGTGGAAGATCTCGGTGCGGTAGCTGGCGTAGCGGGTGTCGACGCCGGCCCAGAACGGCGAGTTGGCGCTGAGGGCGAGGAGGACGGGGACGTCGAGACGGACCCGGTTCATGACCTGGATGGCCAGCTCGGGATCGGTCACCCCGACGTGGACGTGACAGCCCGACACGACCTGCTCGTCGGTGAGCTGCCCGTAGTCGTCGGCCAGCTTGCGGTAGGCGAGGTCGTCGGTGACGCCGCCGGCCTGCTCCCACGGCGAGGACGGGTGGGTGCCGGTGGCGAGGACCCGGGCGCCCCGGCTCCGGGCGGCGGTGTCGAGCCGGCGGCGCAGCGAGGTGAGCGAGGCGGCCAGGCTGGACAGGTCGGCGCACACCGCCGAGCCGGTCTCGACCTGGGCCCGGCTGAGCTCGTGCTCGATCTGGTCGTCGGGCCGGTGGGTGGCGGCGGCGATCACCTCGGCCGCACAGGCCGACAGGCCTCGGGTCTCGGCGTCGATGACGAACAGCTCCTCCTCGACGCCGACGGTCGGGGCCGGGGATGACGAGGGGTGCGAGGCCATCCCCGCCGCTACCCGGGCCGGGGGGCCGTCACGCCACCGTGGTGGCCACCCCGCTCAGAGCCGGGGGCTGCTCAGGGTGAAGGCCTCGGACAGGCCGGTGACCTCGAGGAGCCGGACGAGCATGGCGGACGGCTCGAGCAGCACGAGGGGGCCCTCGACCTCGCGGCTGAGGAGCACCAGGGCGCGCAGGCCGGCGGAGTCGCAGAACCGAAGGTCGGCCAGCTCCAGGGAGAGGGCGGTGGCGCCGCGGGCGATGGCGTCGCGACCGGCGTCGAGCAGCTCCTCGCCGGAGGCGGCGTCGAGCTCACCGGTCAGGTGGAGGGAGCCGTCCGCGGGGTCACCGACGGGCTCGACCTGCAGTCCGCCTCCCGGCTCGTCGACACCTGGCTCTGGGGTCGCGTCATCGACCACGGGCACCGTCTCCTCTTCAGCGCCGGGGGCACGGGCGCGGGGCGATCGTATGCGACCGGTGGGTCGTCGGTGACCGGCTCCGCGCCCGCACGGGCTCCGGGGGTTGCCGGCCCCGACCGGGGGCAGTCGCGAGCCGTGAACCGAGACGCCCCCCGGTCGCAACGGATCGACGTGCCGATCGACCTCGCCCACCTCGGCGACGCCCGCGGGCACGTCGCCCGGCTGGCGCAGGACTGGGGCTTCGGCGATCCGGCCGAGCTGGAGGTCGTCTTCTCCGAGCTCGTCACCAACGCCATCCGCCACACCGGGGCGGCGGCGGCCATCGAGTGCCGGCTGCTCGGCAGCGGGGCGTTCGAGGTGGCCGTCACCGACCACGGCGACGGCATCCCCGCCCCCGTGACCCCCTACGAGGGCGACACCCGGGGCCACGGGATGCGCATCGTGGACACCCTGAGCGACACCTGGGGCGTGCGCCCCGAGGACTCGGGCGGCAAGACGGTGTGGGCCCGGGTGGGTCCTCCCCCGCCCCTCGGCCGACCGCGCGGGGGTTGAGACGGGGCGCCGTGGGCAGCACGGTGGGGTGCCAAGAGCGATCTGGACCGGAGCCATCGCCTTCGGGCTCGTCAACGTGCCCGTCGGCCTCTACTCGGCCACCGAGTCGAAGACCATCCACTTCCACCAGGTGCAGAAGAGCACCGGGCGGCGGATCCGCAACAAGCGGGTCGCCGAGGGCACCGGTCGGGAGGTCGACTACGACCACATCGTCAAGGGCTACGAGACCGACGACGGCGACCTGATCATCGTCACGCCCGAGGAGATGGAGGCGGTCGAGCCGACGAAGACCCGGTCGATCGAGATCGAGGACTTCGTGGAGATCGACCAGATCGACCCGATCTACTACGACCGGTCGTACTTCCTGGCGCCCGCCGACGGGACCCAGAAGCCCTACGCCCTGCTGCGCGAGGCCATGGAGAGGTCGGGGCGGGTCGCCATCGGACGCTTCGTCATGCGGAACAAGGAGTACCTGGCCGCCATCCGGCCGATGGAGAAGGTGCTGGTCCTCGAGACCATGCACTTCGGCGACGAGGTCCGCTCCCCCGACGAGCTCGACGTCCCCGGCAAGGTGAAGCTCACCGACCGCGAGCTGAAGATCGCCGGCCAGCTGATCGAGTCGCTCACCACCGACTTCGACCCCACGGCCTACACCGACACCTACCGCGACCGGGTCGCCGACCTCGTCCGCCAGAAGGCCGAGGGCGGCGACGTCGTGATCGAGGAGAAGGAGGAGCCCGAGAAGGTCACCGACATCATGGCGGCGCTCGAGGCCAGCCTCGACGACGCCCGCCAGTCGCGCCAGGCCCGCACGCAGCGCCGCGAGCTGGAGGGCCTCTCCAAGGGCGAGCTGAAGAAGCGGGCGTCCAAGGCCAAGATCGACGGGCGCTCGCAGATGTCGAAGGTCGAGCTGATCGAGGCCCTCGGCGAGGCGTCCTGATCAGCCCCCCTCGACCAGGTGCGGGGCGTGGACCGGCTTGGACTCCGGCGAGCCCTGCTGGCGGAGGTAGATCGACAGCAGGACGATGCTGGCCACGGCCAGGAGCTCGCTCTGCCAGTTCTCGAGTGACTGGCTCCAGAACTCCGCCGTGTGGACGAACTGCCAGGTGGAGACCCGGGTGCTGCCGTGGGCGACCTGCTCGGCGCTGTACTCGGCCGCGCCGCCCTGGGCGTGGAGCAGGAACGAACCGGCGAACAGCGTGAAGAAGGCGATGCTCAGCGAGTTCTTGTAGAGGGCCAGGACCAACCCGCCCCGGCGCACCGGCCAGGGCGCGTCCGGGTCGTCGCGATGCCGCTCCGGCGGTTCGTCGACGTCGGCTACGCCGTCCAGGGCCTTCGACTCGGCCGATCCCCGCTGCCGCAGCCACACGGTGAGGAGCACGTAGGCGCCCATCTGGAGGAACTCCGACTCCCAGTTCTCGAAGGTCGCCTCGCGGAAGTGGCCGGTGGTCAGGTAGTGGCCGTAGGTCACGGCGGTCTCGCCGTGCTCCCGCTGGTCCGCGTCGTAGGCCCGGTGCCCGGCGACCGACTGGCCGAACCACAGCAGCACGAAGGCGGCGACGACCACCACCCCGAGCCCGTTGGCCTTCAGGAACCGCTTCAGGCGCGCCATGTGACGACCTCTCGTGCCGGTCCGGTCGGTCCGGGCGACCGCCGTGGGGAGACGGCCGGACGTTACGCCGGTGACGCCGGCGTTGTCCCGCTTCCGCTCGTCGGTCGACCGGGACGGGTCAGCGGCCGAGGTGGTCCGCCAGCGCAGCGGCGGGCACGAGGGCGAAGCGGTCGTTGACGGCGATGGCCCGGCTCTGCAGGGCGGGGGACGCGGGCCCGCCCAGCACGACCAGCACCGGCAGGTCGGGCGGCAGGGCCCGGAGGTCGTCGACGTCGTCGGCGTGGACGGCGAGCCCGCCCACGGCGTAGTCGGCCCACGGCAGCGTGCCCGGCTGGTCGTACACGGCAATGGCGGTGGCCGTCGGGTCCGTCGCGTTCGGCGCCTCCTCGATCACGGCGATCAGGTCGACCCCGTCGCGGACGCGCTGCTCGGCGTCGCTGGACCGGGTCAGGCCGGATGCGGCGAGGGCGACGACGACCACAGCCGTCGCCACCGTGACCAGGGTCCTCGGGAGGGACGCCTCGGCCCGGCCGATCAGCCGGTCGGCCAGGGCGGCGGCCCCCACCGCCACCAGGGCGACGCCCCAGAAGGTCCAGTAGTCGTGGATCGCCGAGCCGTTGCGGAACAGAGCCGTGTACCCGACGACCGAGGCGACCAGGACGAGCACCACGGGCCGCATCCCGGTGAGCAGGGGCCGGGCCCACGGTGGCGCGGTGGGCTCGGTGGCCGGCTCGGCCGGCTCAGCAGTCGCGGCCCGGCGCGGGAGCAGGGCCACGACCAGGCCGATGGCGACGAGGACGAGCAGCACCGGGCCGTACAGGTCGCCGAGGTGGCGCTGCTGGGCGGTGATCCAGGACACCTGCACGCCACCGGATCCGGAGCGGTACGTCGCCTGGTGGAAGAGCGGCCGCAGGCTCCCGTGCACCCACGCGATCCACGCGACGCTCACCGTCGTCCCCAGCGCCATCCCGACGAGGAGACGGCCGGCGGTGCGCCGGTGGGCGACCAGGCTGACGGCGACCACGATCCCCGTCAGCAGCGCGGCCTGCCAGCCGGACACGCACGCCAGCGCCGCCGCCCCGACGGTCATCCACCCCGGTGGCGGACGACCCTGCCACCCGCGCCGGGCGGCGGCGAGGGTCAGCAGGGCGAACGGCAGCGAGACCACGGGGGTGTCGAGCATCGCCCCGTAGGTCAGGAACATCGAGCACGTCCCGGCGGCCACGACCCCGACGACGACCGCCCCCGGCGCCGCACCGGCATCGTGCAGCAGCAGCGCCAGGGCGGCCAGCGCCAGCAGGCTGGCGAGGACGGCCGGCAAGCGCACGGCCACCGGGCTGTCGCCGCTCACGGCGCTGAGGACGGCGCTGCTCCAGACCGTGAGCGGCGGGTGGTTGGCGTAGCGGTGGCCGTCGGGCTGGATGCCGCCCAGCCGGCTGGCGATCGGATCGTCGACCGCGGCGCGAGCGCCCTGGCCCCACACCGCCCCGTTGAAGCCGTCGAGGGAGTAGCCGAAGCCCCGGGAGATCCACGGTTCGGTGTGGGCCACGAAGAGGGCCCCGACGACGAGGACGGCCGCCACGATCACCCTCTGCCGTGACATCCCGACGACCCTAGATGCCGATCTGGGTGGGACGTCCTCGGACGCTCCTGCTATGGTCATCGAGCCCTGCGGACGTAGCTCAGCTGGTAGAGCATCACCTTGCCAAGGTGAGGGTCGCCGGTTCGAATCCGGTCGTCCGCTCCAGAAGATACCCAGGTCAGGCCCCCTTTTCGGAGGGGGCCTGCCTCATTCCCGGCCACCGCGCTCTACTACGCCGCTCTACTACGGGGCGGCCGAGGTGTTGCGAGCCGCCCGCCAGTGAGGGGATCTACCGGTGGAGGTGTGGCCGATGACCACCGCGCCCAACCGCCGCCGACGAGGCTCTGGTGGCATCTTCCGCGTGTCGTCGGGCGTGTGGCGCATCGACGTCGAGATCAGCCGAGACCCGATCACCGGGCGACGCCGGCGCATCTCCCGCCAGATCCGGGGCACCAAGACCGACGCGGAGGTCGCCCTCGCCCAGCTGAAGGTCGCGGACGCCACCGGTCGCACACGCCGACGGGGCACCAGAGCCCGGACCGTCCAGGCCGCCCTCGACGCCTACATCGACGATGTCGAGCGCGGTGACGTCGTCCTGGCCAAGAGGACCATCGTCACCACCCGGTCGGCCCGCAACACCATGACCGACACGAAGCTCGCCGACGGCCGCCGCTTCGGCGACATCTCTCTCGACCGCCTCGGCTGGGAGGAGATCGAGGACCTCTACCGCTCGATGGCCATCGCCGGCGCCGGGGCCGCTTGGATCCGACGCTGCGCCACGGTTTTGACCAACGCCCTCGAACGAGCCCGCAAGCACGGCACCATCGACGACAACCCGGCCAAGGACGCCGCCCGCCCGAAGCTGGTGCGGACCAAGCCCCGGTCGCCGAGGGCGAACGAGCTACGAGCGGTGCTCGCCGATGTCGAGAGCCACGACCCCGAGCTGGGCGATGCCCTCCACGTGATGGCCGGCACCGGGGTCAGAATGGGCGAGCTCCTCGGGCTCCACTGGTCCGAGGTCGACCTCGATGGAAGAGAGGTCCACGTCGCCTGGGCCGTCTCCGACGGCGGACCCGGCGTCGGCGTCTTCCGCAAGGAGACCAAGCAGTCCGACTGGCGAGACGTCCCCCTCACCCAGACCGTCGTGGCCGCCCTCCAGCGTCAGCAAGTCCGCCTACGCAATACCTACGGCATCGAGCCGTCGACAGGCCGTTACGTCTTCCCCGGTCCCGGGCTGGACCAGCCCCACCGTCCCGACACCTTCGGCGACCGCTTCGCCGCCGCCAGGGGCGACAGCGACATCACCTTCCTCCACGTCCGCCACTATGTCGCCACCACCATGCTCGACGCCGGCGAGGACTATCGCACCGTCGCCGACCTCCTCGGTAACTCCGAGGTCACGCTCCGACTCCACTACGACGGCCGCACCAACCTCGGCAAGCGCCGCGCCATCTCGGTCCTCGAGCTGTAACGCCGAACGTTCCGACGAGGGGATCAACGGTCATGGCCCCCGCCATCACCACCGATCCCCTCTTCGTCAGCGTCGCCGAGGCCGCCCACATCCTCGGCATCTCCCGCACCCTCGCCTACGACCTCGCCCACCTCGGCCTCGCCACCGAAGGCGCCGA
>DASYLG010000474.1:0-2556 GCA_036009685.1 Iamia sp.
CCTGGCGCACCTTGTTGCGCTGCAGTCGCCCCACCCAGTGCCACCGGACGCCGGCGTCCGCACCGACCTTCTCGACCATCTCCTGGGCGTAGCTCTCGCCCAGGTCGACCAGCCCGGCACCGACGGCGGCGTGGACGGCCGTGGCGTCGAAGCCCTTGGTGACACCCACCACGGTGACCGCATCGGGGTCGCCCCCGGCCCGCTCGATGCGGCGGCGCAGGGCCGCCAGCCGTTCGGCCACGTCGGCCGACGAGGCGGCGGTCGGGATCACGCGTCGTCCTCCAGCCAGGCGACGGTGGCGATCCGGCCCGGCTCCTGACGAGCGCGGTACGACCAGTAGGTGTCGGCGGCGGCTGCCGTGCACGTGCCGTCGTCGATCACGTCGGTGATGCCGACCTCGGCCAGGGCCCGGCGCACGCCGGCGGCCACGTCGAGGGCGGGCGTCCCGGCGGCGGTGGTGGCCCGCACGTCGTCACCCCAGCGGGCGGCGATGGCGTCGAGGTCGGCGGCGCCGAACTCGTAGCGCTCGGGGCGGATGCACGGGCCGATGACGGCCCGGGTCGGGGGGTGCCCGAGGGCCGCCAGGGCGGCGGCCGTGTTCCCGACCACCCCGCCGAGCAGGCCCTTCCACCCGGCGTGGGCGACGCCCACGGCGCCGTCGGCGACGAGCACCACGGGGACGCAGTCGGCGGTGGTGACGGCCAGGGCGGCACCGGGGACGGCGGTCACGGCGGCATCGGCCGGGACCCCGGCGTGCTCGCCGGGACGGGTCACGGTGACGACGTCGGCCCCGTGGACCTGGGTCAGCCAGGTCCACGGCAGGTCGACGACGGCCCGGCGCCGGGCGGTCAGCCCCGGCTCGGCGCCGGTGACGGCCAGGTCGCCGTCGGCCCGCGTGGTCGTCACGAAGCGAGCCCTCAGGAGCCGAGCCCCCAGCCGAGGCGACCCAGGAGCACAGTGCCCTGCTCTCCGAGGCTCTGCCGAGGAGATGCCAGGCCCGACCCGGTCGTGTCCGCAGACGTCGTCATGGGCCCTCCCTAGCGCAGGAAGGAGGGGACGTCGAAGTCGTCGTCGTCGTCGTCGGTGGGCTCGTCGTCGGCGCCGAAGAGGTCGGTGACCGGGGACGGGCCCTGCGCCTCCTCGAGCTCGTGGGTGCGGGGCCGGGTGCGGCCCTCCTCCCACCGGTCGAAGCCGGCGGCGATGACGGTGACGCGGACCTCGTCGCCCATGTCGTCGTCGATCACCGTGCCGAAGATGATGTTGGCGTCGGGGTGGGCCACGCCGTGGATGACCTCGGCCGCCTCGTTGACCTCGAACAGGCCCATGTCGCTGCCGCCGGTGATGCTGAGCAGGATGCCCCGAGCGCCCTCGATGGAGGCCTCGAGCAGGGGGCTGGAGATGGCGTTGCGGGCGGCGTTGAGCGAACGGCCGTCGCCCGAGGCGTAGCCGATGCCCATGAGCGCCGAGCCGGCGTTGCTCATGATCATCTTCACGTCGGCGAAGTCGGTGTTGATCAGACCGGGCGTGGTGATGAGGTCGGTGATGCCCTGGACGCCCTGGAGCAGGACCTCGTCGGCCATCTTGAAGGCGTTGACCACCGAGGTCTTGTCGTCGGAGACGGTGAGCAGGCGGTCGTTGGGGATGACGATCTGGGTGTCGACCCGCTCCTTGAGCTTCTGGACGCCCTGCTCGGCCTGGACCGAGCGGCGCCGGCCCTCGAAGCCGAAGGGCCGGGTGACCACGCCGATGGTGAGGGCGCCGAGCGACTTGGCGATCTCGGCGATCACGGGGGCGCCGCCGGTGCCGGTGCCGCCGCCCTCGCCGGCGGTGATGAACACCATGTCGGCGCCCTTGATGACCTCCTCGAGCTCGGCCCGGTGGGACTCGGCCGCGGCCGCCCCCACGTCGGGGTCGCTGCCGGCGCCGAGGCCCCGGGTGAGGTCGCGCCCGATGTCGAGCTTGACGTCGGCATCGCTCATGAGGAGCGCCTGGGCGTCGGTGTTGACGGCGATGAACTCGACGCCCTTGAGCCCGGCGTCGATCATCCGGTTGACGGCGTTGCACCCGGCACCGCCGACGCCGACGACCTTGATCACCGCCAGGTAGTTCTGCGGGTTACCGGCCATTGAAGGAGCTCCGTTCTGGGGGACGCGCGGACGGTCGGCCGCGGGGGCCGACCATCGGAGAACCCTCGACCTCTGGTTGAGGCTGAGGGTTATGTAAAGTTCTTGTAGTGGTCGAGACCCTAGGCACAGCCCCTCCCGGTGGTCAAGACCGGAGCGGTGGGGACGCGCACGTCGATGCGGCACGCCCCTCCCGCGGTCTCGGCGTGCTGACGGACGGCGATGGCGGCCTCGGCCTTGGCGACCAGGTCCTCCCCGTCGCCCAGCACGACCCGGAAGCCGTCGTCGAGCACCAGCTCGAGACCGTCGGCTCCGTCGTCGGTGGTCTCGGTGGCGGACCGCAGCGGGGTGGGGAGGTCGCCCAGGACGGCCAGCGCTCGCTGGTCGTCGTCGTCGAGGACCCGGCCGGGGGCGACGTGGCGCTCGCCGGGCA
>DASYLG010000475.1:0-3689 GCA_036009685.1 Iamia sp.
GGCCCGCTCGCTGGCCCGGAGCACGCCGATGCCCCGGCGGGACCCGGCCACGCCGGTGAGCCGGAACATCGGCCAGAGGACCTTCAGGGCGTCGCCGGCGGTGCCCCGCCAGGTGCCGGGCGGGGCCCAGAGGGCGGCGCCGGCGCGGTCGTCGGTGGTGTAGGTGTGCCCGTAGCGGATCTTGACCGCCGTCTCGGGGGCGAAGGCGCCCTCGGCCCGGGCGTCCCAGCGGTCGAGGTCGGGGGCGATCCAGCTCCAGATGGGGTCGCCCCGGAAGGCGCCGGCCAGCGCGGTGGCGAGGGCGGGCACGTCCGCCCGGGTGGCGTTGCGGGCCTGGATCACGGCGTGATCTTGCCAGCCCGGACCTCACCCCCAGCCAAACTGCGACCCTGAGCGGGCGAGGGGCCCGGCCAGGGTCGCCGTTTCGGGGTGGCGGTACGATCGGGTCCGTGAACACCGACTCCATGGCCGAGCTGGGGCGGCGGGCCAAGGCCGCGTCCCGCATCGTGGCCCGGTCCTCGACCGCCCAGCGCGACGCCGCCCTGCTGGCCGCCGCCGATCTCCTCGTGGCCCGCACCGACGAGGTGCTCGAGGCCAACGCCGCCGATGTCGCCGCCGCCACCGAGGCGGGTACGTCGGCCACCGTCATCGACCGGCTGCGGCTCGACGCCCGGCGGGTCGAGGCCATGGCCGCCGGCCTCCGCCAGGTGGCGGCCCTGCCCGACCCGGTCGGCGAGGTCCTCGACGGCTGGGTCCGCCCCAACGGGTTGCGCATCACGCGGGTGCGGGTGCCGCTCGGCGTGGTGGCGATCATCTACGAGAACCGCCCGAACGTCACCAGCGACGCCGCCGGGCTCTGCCTCAAGTCGGCCAACGCGGCCTTCCTCCGGGGCAGCTCGGGCGCCATCCGCTCCAACACGGCCGTGGCCGGCGTCCTGCGCGAGGCCTACGAGAAGGTCGACCTGCCGGCCGACGCCCTCGTGCTCGTGACCGACACCTCGCGGGAGGCGGCGGTCTCCTTCATGCAGCAGCGCCAGAGCATCGACGTGCTGATCCCCCGCGGCGGGCCGTCGCTCATCGCGTCGATCCTCGAGAACGCCACCGTCCCCTACGTGATCGACGGCGATGGCAACTGCCACGTCTACGTCGACGCCAGCGCCGATCTCGGCATGGCCCGCGCCATCGTCGTCAACGGCAAGACCCAGCGGCCCTCGGTGTGCAACGCCACCGAGACGGTGCTGGTCCACGTGGCCGTCGCCGACGCCTTCCTGCCGGCCCTGGCGGCCGATCTCGACGGCGTCGAGCTGGTGGGGGATCCCGCCGCCCGGGCGCTCGTGCCCGGGATGGGCGAGGCCGGCGAGGACGACTGGGCCCAGGAGTTCCTCGACCTCAAGCTGGCCGTCCGGGTCGTCGGCTCGATCGACGCCGCCATCGACCACGTGACCCGCTACGGCAGCGGCCACTCCGAGGCCATCGTCACCGCCGATCTCGCCGCCGCCGACCGCTTCACCGCCGAGGTCGACGCCGCCGCCGTCCTCGTCAACGCCTCGACCCGGTTCGTCGACGGCGAGGAGTTCGGCTTCGGCGCCGAGATCGGCATCTCCACCCAGAAGCTCCACGCCCGCGGCCCCATGGGCCTCCGCGAGCTGACGACGGCCAAGTACGTCGTCCGGGGCGACGGCCAGACCCGGGGCTGACTACGCGGCCCGGTGCGGCGCGGCGGGACGGGCCGACACCGCACCGGGGCGATCGACGGCCCGGTCGACGAGGACGCCCTCGTGACCGCACCAGCAGGTGAAGTGGATCTCCGTGGCCCCGTCGCGCATCTCGATCGACGTGATCCGACGGGTGGTGAGCAGGACCTCGCGGCCCTCGGCGTGGCAGTGGGCGTTGAACATGCCCCCATCGTCCGCCTCGGCCGCCCACCCGACGAGTGGCAGGAATGACGTTGTCCGCACCATTCCCGCCAAGGCGTCCCGCGGTCTCACGAGGTGCCAGGCACCTCGTGGGCATCGGTACCGGGTGATCGCCACTCTCGGAGCTCCCGCGAGGTGCCTGGCTCCTCGTGGGGCCGTCAGCCGGCCAGCTCGGTGGCGAAGCGCTGGCGGTACTGCGTCGGGGAGGTGCCGACGACCCGGGCGAAGTGGGTGCGGAGGCCGGCGGCGGTGCCGAACCCGCACAGCTGGGCGATCCGCTCGACCGGGAGGTCGGTGGTCTCCAGCAGCATCCGGGCCCGGGCCACCCGCTGGGTGAGCAGCCACTGCAGGGGCGTCGTCCCGGTGACGGACACGAACCGGCGGGCGAAGGTGCGCGGGCTGAGGGCGGCCCGGCGGGCCAGCTGCTCGATCGTGAGGGGCTCGTCGACGTGCTCGGCCATCCACACGAGCACCGGGCCGAGGGGGTCGTCCTCGGCGCACTCGGGGACGGGCGTGTCGACGAACTGGGCCTGGCCCCCGTCGCGGTGCGGCGGCACGACCATGCGGCGGGCCACCCGGTTGGCGGCCTCGGCGCCCAGGTCCTCGCGCACCAGGTGGAGGCAGAGGTCGATGGCCGCCGCCGTCCCGGCCGAGGTGTAGAGCGGGTGGTCCTCGACCCACAGCACGGTGGGGTCGACGGTGACCTGCGGGAACCGCTCGGCCATCTGCTCGGCGTACATCCAGTGCGTGGTGGCCCGGCGGCCGTCGAGCAGCCCGGCCTCGGCCAGGATGAAGGCGCCCGAGCACAGCGAGACGATCCGGGTCCCGGCCTCGTGGGCGGTCCGCACGGCGTCGATCAGGACCGGATCGACCACGACCTGGCCCTGGCGCGACAGGCTCGCCGTCGGGATGGGCGCGACGACCAGCGTGTCGGCGTGGGCCACCCGGTCCAGCCCGCCGGCGGTGGCCAGCGACAGGCCGTTGCCCGCCTCGAGCCGGTCCGACGCCGAGACCACCTCGTGGACGTAGGGCCAGTCCTCGATCTCGGGGCGGAAGATCCCGAACACCTCGCAGGGTACGGCCAGCTCGAAGAGCGAGACCCGCGGCCCGGCCAGGGTCACCACGCGATGGTGCATGGCCGAAATCTAGTGGGCAGCGCCGTTCCTGCCAGTCCCGATCCTGCCAGCGATCGCGCCAAAGCCGTTCCGTGTGCGGAAAGCCACCGGTCCGGTGGCAACGCGCACACAGAACGGCGTCAACCGGGTTGACCGGCTGGTCAAGGGCGCCAGTACGCTGCCGCGATGGTCGACATCGACTCAGCGCCCCGGTTCGAATCCGTCGATGCCGTCCGTGACGGCCTCCGAGAGGCGACCTACCTCGCCGACGAGGGCATCGCCGGCATCGTCTACCTGGCCGACCGCCTCGGCAAGCCGGTCCTGGTCGAGGGGCCGGCGGGCACGGGCAAGACCCAGCTGGCCAAGTCGGTGGCCGAGATGCTCGGCGCCCGGCTGATCCGCCTCCAGTGCTACGAGGGCCTCGACGAGTCCAAGGCGCTCTACGAGTGGAACTACAAGAAGCAGCTCCTCCGCATCCAGGCCGAGCGGGCCGACGACTCGACGTGGAGCGAGGTCGAGGAGGACATCTTCTCCGACGAGTTCCTGCTCGAGCGTCCGCTGCTCGAGGCCATCCGCAGCCCCGACCCCGTCGTGCTGCTGATCGACGAGGTCGACCGGGTCGAGGTCGAGACCGAGGCCCTGCTGCTCGAGATCCTCT
>DASYLG010000476.1:0-3878 GCA_036009685.1 Iamia sp.
TGGGCGCCGACGGTGACGGGCAGCGGCGTGAGGTCGTCCCACGAGGTGTCGAACTCGGTGCCGTCGGAGAGCAGCGCACCGGTGTACTGGACTTGGATCGAGTCGCCGGCGGCGACCTCGCGGCCCTCGCCCTCCGTGAGCGTCTCGATCACGAGGTCGGTGGGCGCATCGCCCTCGGGGACCTCGATGACGGGCTTGTCCTCGGCCGTGACCTCGGCGGGCGTCTCCGGCTCGCAGATCTGGGGCGTCGTGGTGGTCGTCGTCTCGGCCTCGGTGGTGGGCAGGTCGCCGTCCTCGAGGACGTCGGCCACGACGTTGCCGTCGTCGTCGCTCGAGCAGGCGCCGGCCACCAACACGAGGGTCAGGGCGAGGGCGCCGCTGGCGATCAGGCGGCGAGGGGCACGGGGGTTGCGGTGCGGAGACATCGGCCTGGGACCTTAGGCCCTGAACCCTTGCCACCGGTAGGCAACGACACCATCTGCCGCAAAAGCCGCGTAGCACCGCGCCAGCGAACGAGTGACCGAGACTACGAGAAGCGAATGTCCAGGGTTCTCAGGTGGGTGTGGAGGCCGGCGTCCTGGACGGGGAGGAGGTGGGCCTCGGCGCCGGAGGTGTTGTGGTGGGCGTGCCACCAGCCGGGCGGGGTGACGAAGGCACCACCGGGCTCCCAGTCGACCCGCTGGGCCTCGACGATCGAACCGTCGTCGGCCAGCCGGGGCCCGACCAGGGTGAAGCAGCCGGGCTGGCAGTCGAGGATGAGGTCGAGGGCCACGGACTGGTGGCGGTGGGGCCTCTGCACGGCGTCGATCGGCAGCAGCCCGACCATGGCCCACAGGACGTGGGTGGCGGTGAGGGTCTGGGGCTGGTCGGCGTTGCCCAGCAGGATGCTGACCCGGTTGCGGCGCTCGGCGGCCGGGTCGGCCGCCACCTTGGCCAGCTCCTCGGCGTTGCGGGCCGCGGGCCAGAGGGTCGGGCGGAGACGGCGCTCGGTGGGCGCCACCCCGAGATAGCGGAGCAGGGGCTCGTCGGTGACCCAGTAGAAGGTGGCATCGGCGGTGGCCCGGTGGACCGAGCGGCAGCCGCCGGGGAGGACGAAGACGTCGCCCTCGGCCCAGGCCACGGCACCGCCGTCGGCCAGCTCGGTGGTGCCCGAGCCCCGCATCACGACGTAGAGCTCGCTGGTGGCGCGGGGCTCGGTGACCAGCGACTCGCCCGCTCGCACAGTGGCGAACGAGGCCAGCAGGGCCGGGCTGGTGGCCGGGGAGCCCTCGATGCCCAGGGCCTCCGAGAGATCCAGGGGTATGACGCCGGTGGGGGCGTCGTGGTGGAGGGCGGCGGGGAACGTCGCCAGTGGGATCAGCGGCGTGGTCCGGCCGACCGGGTTGGCGGCCCGCGTGTACTCGTGGAACCGGGCGTCGCCGGTCCAGTCCTCGAGGGCGATCCCGACGGGCAGGCTCGGCTCCGTGACGGTCATGCCGTCCAGTATGCGACCACGAGGTGCCTGGCACCTCGTGGTCGTCTCGTCAGGGGATGACCACGGCGCGGCCGGTGAGGCGACCGGCGTCGAGGGCCTCGTAGGCGGACGCCACCGAGGCCAGGGGAAACTCGTCGACGGCGACGCTGACCTGGCCGGCGGCGGCCAGGTCGATCACGGCCTGGGCGTCGGCGATCGACGAGCCCTGGATCGACGTGATGGTGGCCTCCCGGGGCAGGCCACCCATCCACGGGCGGGCGAAGCCCCCTCCCCCCGCTCCGACCAGGACGAACGCCCCACCCCGGCGCAGGGCGCCGAGGCCCCGCCTGATCGTGTCGTCGGTACCGACGATGTCGAGCACGGCGTCGACCTCGGTCGGACCCTCCCCCCGGACGAGCGTCTCGACGGCCTCGTCGGCCCCGAGCGCCAGGGCCACGTCGCGGCGCGCCGGGTCGACCTCGACGGCGACGATGCGCGCTGCGGTGGTCGCCCGGAGGATCTGCACGGCGAACGAGCCCAGGCCGCCGACGCCGATCACGACGGCCACCGAGTCCGGTCCCAGCTCCGATCGGGCTCGGCGCACGGCGTGGTGGGAGGTGGCGCCGGCGTCGGTGAGGGGGCCGGCGTGGCGGGGGTCGAGGGCTCCGAGGGGGAGCACGTCGCGCACCGAGGCGGCCCGGACGTAGCGGGCCAGCCCGCCATCGCGGCCGTAGCCCCGACCGGCATCGCCGTGGGCGCAGGCGCTGTCCCGGCCGGCCCGGCAGTGGGCGCAGGCGCCGCACGACGACGGGCTGGTGAGGGCGACGGCCGCGCCGACCTCGACCGTCCTGACCCCGGCACCGACCTCGACGACCCGACCGGCGGTCTCGTGGCCCAGGGTGAACGGCACCTGCCAGCCGAGGGCGTCACCGATCTCGCCGGGCATCTCGGTCATGGTCAGGTCGGAGTGGCACAGCCCGCACCCGGCCACCTCGACCAGCACCTCGCCCGGACCCACCTCCGGGACCGGGATCTCGACCAGCTCGGGGGCGCGCTGCCACTCGACGATCCGGTAGGCCGTCATGGTCTCGCCCATCAGCGAGCCGTCGGGGGCGCGGGCTGCCAGGGACCGACCTCGGGCTGGCCCGCGGGCCGCTCGGTCCGGCCGAGGAGCCAGGCCAGGACGTGACGGGGGTCGTCGTCGGGTCCGACGACGACGGGCCGGCCGTCCGGCGTGCGCCCGGCCGACTCGGCGAGCGTCGTCTCCAGCTCGACCGCCAGGTAGGCGTCCGACCAGTCGGCCCAGGTGAAGGCCAGTCCCAGGTCGGCGCGGTGGACCTCGATCTCGCGCCAGCGCCGGAACGGCATCTCGGCCACGGGGAGGAGCCCGGCGAGGGTGACCCCGTTCCCCCGCCACGCCGGGGCGCCGCCGGCCGGCCACGAGGCGTCGAGTCCCTCGGCGGTGGCCCGGACGTCGGCCACCAGGTCGGCGGCGCGCCGATCGGCTCCCGCCTCGATGCCGTCGAGGCGGGCCTCGGCGCTCGGATACATGGGGACGACGTCGCCCCTGGTCGCGGCCTCGATCATCCCCCTGACGCCGTCGGCGTTGCGGGCGATGTGGGTCAAGACGTGGCCGACCGTCCAGCCCGGCAGGAGCGACGGACGCCGGGCGTCGGCGTCGGTGAGACCGGCGAGCGAGTCGATCAGCGCGGCCGTCGCGTCCCGGACGCCGGTGAGGTGGTCGTCGAGCGAGGCCATCAGGCGGCCGGCGGCCAGGCCCGGGCGACGATGGCGCGGGTGTCGACCGATGGCGGGAGGGTGCCGAGGGCCAGGCCGCCGTCGCGGCCCAGCCGGCTGGCGCAGAAGGCGTCGGCGACGGGGCTCGGCGCGTAGCGGACGAGGAGCGAGCCCTGGAGGGCGAGGGCGGCGCGCTCGACGATGCGACGGGCCCGGGACTCGATCTGGTCGAGATCGGCCAGCTCGGCGTGGAGGTCGGACACGGCCCGGTCGAGCCGCCTGTCGGCCCCCTTGGCCAGGTCGAGCTCGGCCAGCAGGGCGGCGACGCTCTCGGGCTCCTTGGCCGCCGCCCGCAGCACGTCGAGGCACATCACGTTGCCCGAGCCCTCCCAGATGCCGTTGAGCGGCGACTCGCGGAACAGGCGGGGCATGGGCGACTCCTCGACGTAGCCCCCGCCGCCCAGGCATTCGAGCGCCTCGGCCGCGAACAGCGGCGCCCGCTTGCAGATCCAGTACTTGGCCACGGCGGTGGCGATGCGGGCGAAGGCGGTCTCGCCCCGGTCGTAGGCCCCGGCCAGCCGGACCATGGTGGCGGTGGCGGCCTCGGACTCGACGGCCAGGTCGGCGATCACGTTCGTCATCAGCGGCTGGTCGACCAGCCGGCGCCCGAACGCGGAGCGGTGGCTGA
>DASYLG010000477.1:0-3904 GCA_036009685.1 Iamia sp.
GGGGGCTGGCGGACCCCGAGGCCCGGGCCTCGGCCATGGCCCGCACCGAGCAGGAGGCGGTCCGCATGGGCCGCCTGGTCGAGGACCTGCTGCTGCTCGCCCGTCTCGACCAGGGCCGCCCGCTGGAGGCCGATCCCGTCGATCTCGGCGCCCGGGCCTCCGACGCCCGCGACGATGCCGCCGCCGCCCACCCCGACCATCCGGTCACGCTCGAGGTCGACGACGGGTGCATCGTCGTGGGCGACGACCATCGGCTGCGCCAGGTCATCGGCAACCTGCTGGCCAACGCCGTGGCCCACACCCCGCCGGGGACGGACATCACCCTGCGGGTGCAGGCCGTGGCCGACGACGCCCGGCGGGTGGCGCTGGAGG
Source organism: Iamia sp. (assembly GCA_036009685.1). Taxonomy (GTDB): domain Bacteria; phylum Actinomycetota; class Acidimicrobiia; order Acidimicrobiales; family Iamiaceae; genus Iamia. Next base: position 373 of record DASYLG010000477.1, read on the forward strand.
TGGCCGACGCCGGCCCCGGCATGCCCCCCGACCTGGCGGCGCGGGCGTTCGAGCGCTTCGCCCGGGGCGACGTGGCCCGCTCGCGGGCGGCCGGCAGCACCGGCCTGGGCCTGTCGATCGTCCAGGCCATCGTCGCCGCCCACGGCGGCACCGTCGCCCTGGAGTCGACCGAGGGCTCGGGCACGACCGTCCGCGTCGTCCTCCCGCGCGACGGCACCCTCACCGTCGCGGCCACGACCCCCGACCGCGGCGAGCTCTGAGCGATGCACCACCGTCACGGTGGGAGATCGCTCGAACCTGGCGGGGTCGGAGGGCAGTCGTCAGGTCGTGGTGAGCCGGCTGGCGGTGCGCGTGTCCTCCCAGTGGTTGCGCCGGTGCCGGAACCGGGGCGGGCGATCCGCGAGGACCTCGGTCTCGAGCCACAGGCGCTTGAGGTGGCGCACCGCGCCGGTGGCCCGGTCGTCGGCGTAGGGGGTCCGCCCGTGGAGCACGTGGTAGTTGTTGATGAACTGCATGTCGCCGGGCCGCAGCTCCATGGTCACGTGGGTGTCCGGATCGTCGGCCAGGGCGACCAGCGCGTCCAGCGCCTCGCTCTGCACGGGCGTCAGACGTGGCGCCTCGGGATGGCGCTGGCTGGCGCGGATGTAGGGCGGGATGGCGCGCACGAAGAGCCGGCCGCCCCACTCGGTGAACACCGGCACCAGGTAGAAGGGCCGGTCGCCCTCGGCCTGTTCGCCGCGGGCGTCGTACGGGTACTCGTCGTAGAGGGCGGCGGCGAGGTCGGGTCGCTCCTCGACCAGCCGGTTGTGGATGGTGACCGAGCAGGCGACCGCCGACAGCCCGCCGGCAATGCCGTTGGTGAGGCAGAGCAGGCCGACGAGGTCGGACCCGTCGCAGTGGAAGGGGAGACCGACACCCCCGAGCTCGTTGCCGCGGGCGGTCGGGTCCTCGATGGCCTTGCGCTGGTCGGTGACGTCGCCCAGCACGTGACCGTGGGCGTTCTGGGCCCATGGCCGCCCGAGGTGGGCGCCGATGCCCCAGTAGAGCATCTCCATCTCGGCCTGGCTGTAGGAGGTCCGGTCGATGCCGCGGATCCGGACGAACCCGCGGCCGTTGATCAGCTCCTCCTCGATCGCCGCGATGCGGGGGGCGAGGTTCGGCAGCGGGAAGTCGTCGCGGCCGATGGCGAGCACGTCGTCGGAGGTCGCCAGGGCGTGCCGCAGGGCTGTGTCGAGCTCGGCCTGCTCGTCGGTCGAGAGCACCTCGGTCCAGGTGGACTCGTCGGCGACGTCCGCGGCCGTCCAGGCGCACTGGGGTTCGAGCGGGCGGGGCGCGGAGGTCATGGTCGGGCTCCTCGGGAGGGATCGGGTCGGTGGTGGCGGACGAGACGCCCGGGGTGGGCGCCGGTGGGCCCGCCGTCGGCCATCGTCTCGACGCCGGAGACGAAGGTGTGCACGTAGCCGTCGGCCCCCTGGAGGAGGCGACGTCCCCCCGCGGGGAGGTCGAAGGCGATGCGCGGCGGACGGAGCCGGAGGCGATCGAAGTCGATGACGTTGATGTCCGCCTTGTACCCGGGGGCGAGCAGCCCCCGGTCGCGCAGTCCCACCGCCTCGGCCGTCGCCCTCGCCTGCTGGTGCACGGCCCACGGCAGGTCGAAGCGGCGCCCGTCCCGATCGCGGCACCAGTGCGTCAGCAGGGTCGTCGGGAAGCTGGCGTCGCAGATCGTGCCCACGTGGGCGCCGCCGTCGCCCAGGCCCGGCACCGTGTGCTCGTGGGCGAGCATCTCGGCGACCGCGTCGAGGTTGCCGTCGACGTAGTTGAGGAACGGCAGGTAGAGCAGCGCCCGGCCGTCATCGGCGAGGAGCGCATCGACGAGCCACTCCACGACCGGGACGCCGGCGGCGGCGGCGAGCGCCACCGCGCTCCGGCTCGCCGGTGGCTCGTACTCGGGCGGATCGCCCAGGACGTAGAGCCGGTCGAGCGGGATCCGCACCCCCGCCTCGGTGAGCTCGGCGACCAGAGCCGTCCGCCGGTCCGGCGCCGCCAGCGCCGCGGCCCGATCGGCCAGCGGCATCGATTCGTCCATCGACCGGTACGTCGGCAGCCGGCGGAGCGGGTTCACCGTCGCCTGGATGCCGACCAGGATCCCGACCGCCCGCGGCGCGACCTGCGCCCGCATGGTCAGGCCGGCGGCGTTGGCCCGATCCAGGAGGGCGAGCTGGCGACGGTGGCCGGTGCCCCGGCCCGCCTGGGCCAGCGAGAACGACAGGGGACGGCCCGAGGCCTGCATCATCGCCACCAGCGTCTCGGCCTCGTCGTCGAAGTCGGCGAAGTCGGACACGACCTGGAGCACCCCGGTGCCGGTCCGGCCGACGGCCTCCGCGATGCCGACCAGCTCGGCGCGGGCGGCGTCGAGGGACGGGATCGGGTCGCCCGCGCTCGTGCGGTGGTTCGCGGTGCGGCTCGTCGAGAACCCGAGGGCACCGGCGGCGATGCCCTCGGCGGCGAGGCGGCCCATGGCGGCGATGTCCTCGTCGGTCGCCGGCTCCCGGTCGGCGCCGCGCCGGCCCATGACGTGCAGACGGATCGGGCTGTGCACGACCTGGGTCGCCAGGTCGATGTCCCAACGGCGGGGCTCGAGGTGGTCCAGGTACTCCGGGAAGGACGTCCACTCCCAGGTGAGGCCCTCGTCGAGGATCGACCCGGGGAGGTCCTCGACCCCCTCCATCACCTCGACCAGGAGCTGGCGGTCGCCGGGGTGGACCGGTGCGAACCCGACGCCGCAGTTCCCCGCGACCACCGTCGTCACACCGTGGGCCGACGAGGGGGCCAGCGAGTCGTCCCAGGTCGCCTGGCCGTCGTAGTGCGTGTGGATGTCCACGAAGCCGGGCGCGACGACGGCACCGTCGGCGTCGATCTCCCGCCGGCCCGCGCCGTCGACCCGGCCCACCTCGACGATGACGCCGTCGGTGACGGCGACATCGGCGATGCGACCGGGTGCTCCCGTCCCGTCGACGACGAGGCCGCCGCGTACCACCAGGTCTGCGGTCATCGGCTCTCCATCGACGTGGGCGACTCTGACACCCACCAGTGTCACAGGTGGCGCGGCTCCGGGCGCTCGGCGGGGACGAGGCGGCTGGTGCGGAGGAGGAGGGGGAGGCCGACGACGACGAGTGCGGCCCCGACCCAGGCGACGGCCCGGGCGTCCCAGGTGCCGACGGCCACGCCCACCAGGGCCGACAGGCCCGTGCCGCCCAGGTTCATGGCGACCAGCTGGTAGCCGCCCAGGCGGCCGGCGTGGTCGGGGCCGACCCGGTCGGCGGTGGTGGCCATCAGCGTCGGGAACAGCGGGGCGAGCGCCAGCCCGAGCAGCGGGTAGGCGGCCAGGGCCAGCGGCCGGGGCAGGAGGGGCACGGCCAGGAGCAGGGCCGATGTGGCCACGCCGCCGCCGACGAGCAGCAGGCGGGGCGCGGCTCGCAGCCGGCCCAGCACCAGCCGGCCCACGGTGATGCCGCCCCAGAAGCCGCTGACG
>DASYLG010000478.1:0-5616 GCA_036009685.1 Iamia sp.
TACGACGACCCACGCGTCGACATCCACATCAACGATGGCCGGGCGTTCCTCGAGCGGAACAAGACCAAGTACGACCTGATCATCTTGGCCCTGCCCGACTCGATCACCCTGATCGGCGGCCAGTCGGCCCTCCGACTGGAGAGCTACCTGTTCACCGAGGAGTCGCTCGAGGCCGCCCGTGACCGGCTCAAGCCCGGCGGCGTCTTCACGATGTACAACTACTACCGCCAGGACTGGCTGATCGATCGATACGGATCGATGCTCGAGGGCGTCTACGGGGTGGCGCCGTGCCAGCAGGACGTCGTGGGCGCCCCGCCGCCCAACGGAGTGGTCCTCACCGGGTTCGTGGCCAGCACCGATCCGGCCTCGATCGCCTGCGCCGAGACCGCCACCATCCGCACCTGGACGCCCTCGGGTGACATACCGGAGCCGGCGACCGACGACCACCCCTTCCCCTACCTGCGGAGCCGGTCGCTGCCGACCCTGTACGCGGTCAGCCTGGCGCTGATCCTGCTGGTGTCGCTGGTGGCGGTGCGCACCGTCTCCGGGCCCATGAAGCCGATGCGGAGCTACGCCGACCTGTTCTTCATGGGCGTGGCCTTCCTGCTGCTCGAGACCAAGAACGTGGTCCAGTTCGCCCTCCTGTTCGGCACCACGTGGTTCGTGAACGCGCTCGTGTTCGGCGGCGTCCTCTCATCGGTGCTGCTGGCCATCGCCGTGTCCCGCCGGGTGACGTTCAAGCGGCCCGAGCTGCTCTACGTCGTGCTGGCCGCCTCGCTCGTGGTGGCGTACGTCCTGCCGCCCGAGCTCCTGCTCGACCTGAGCCTGGTGCCCCGGTTCGTCGCCGCCGTGGCCATCGCCTTCGCCCCCGTGTTCACCGCCAACCTGGTCTTCACCCAGCGGTTCAAGGACACCGGCGACTCCACCACCGCCTTCGGGGCCAACCTGCTGGGCTCGATGGTCGGCGGGGTGCTCGAGTACCTGGCCCTCATCACCGGCTACCGCTCCCTGCTCATCCTCGTCGCCGTGCTCTACGGCCTGGCGTTCCTCTTCGGGCGGCGCCACCTCCGGGCCGGAGCGGCGGCGGCGACGGCATGACGGCGGAGCCGACCGCCGATCGCGCCCCCACCGTCGTCGTCACCGGCGCCGCCGGCTGGCTGGGCCAGAACCTGATCCGAGCCCTCGCCCCCGAGCGGGCCCGCGTGCGCGCCCTCGTCCTGCAGGCCGACGAGGCCCCGCTGCTGGAGCTGGCCGGGCCCTCGGTCGAGGTCGTGGTGGGCGACGTCCGCGACCCCGTCGTCGTCGACGCGCTGTTCGACGACGTGGCCGGGGCCACCGTCGTCCACGCCGCCGGCGTCATCCACCCCGCCGGGCGCACCCGCCCCTTCTACGACGTCAACGTGGGAGGGACCCAGCTGGTGCTCGACCGGGCCCGCCGGGGCGGCGCCGGCCGGTTCGTCCACGTCTCGTCGAACTCGCCATTCGGCGCCAACGCTCGCCCCACCGACCGCTTCACCGAGGACTCCCCCACCAACCCCTACATGGGCTACGGGAAGTCGAAGCTCGAGGCCGAGTCGCTGGTGGTGCGGGCGGCCGAGCAGGGCGACGTCGACGCCGTGATCCTGCGGCCGCCGTGGTTCTACGGCCCGTGGGCGCCCGGCCGCCAGGCCCAGTTCCTGGGGGCCATCCGGAAGGGCCGCTTCCCGCTGGTGGGCGATGGGCGCCAGCAGCGCTCGATGATCTACACCGGCAACCTGGTCGACGCCTGCCTGTGCGCCGAGACCGCCACCGAGGTCACCGGGCGGGCGTTCTGGGTGGCCGACGACGAGCCCTACGAGCTGCGGGAGGTCTTCGGCGGGATCCGCGAGGCGCTGGCCGCCGAGGGCCTGCCGGTGGCCCGGCGCAGCCTGCCGGCCCTCCCCCGCTTCGGCGCCGAGGTGGCCACCAGGATCGACGCCGCCCTCCAGGCCGCCGACCGCTACGTCCAGCCCCTGCACGTCCTGGGCGAGCTCAAGGACACCATCGCCTGCGACATCTCCGGCGCCCGCCTGCACCTCGGCTACGAGCCCGAGGTCAGCCTGGTCGAGGGCATGCGCCGGGCCATCCGCTGGCACCGCGAGCGGGGCGACGCCCTGTGACCGAGCGCAGCGGGGGCACCAGCCAGCACGGTGACCTGCTCGGCGAAGCCGCTGGTCATCGGCACCGCAACGCACCGCTCGGCCCGAAGGGGCGCCGATGACGACCTATCTGGTGACGGGTGGCAGCGGGTACTTCGGGTCCTTGCTGGCGGACATCGCCCTGGCGCGGGGCGACCGGGTGCGGATCTTCGACATCGAGCCCCCGGTCGACCCCACCGAGGCCGAGGTGGTCGTGGGCGACGTGCACGACCGTGCCGCGCTGGCGTCGGCGTGCGACGGCGTCGACGTGATCCTCCACAACGTGGCCCAGGTGCCGCTGGCCAAGGACCACGAGCTGTTCTGGTCGGTCAACGTGGTGGGCACGGCCAACGTCCTCCTCGCCGCCCGCGACGCCGGGGTCGCCAAGGTGGTCCACACCAGCTCCAGCGCCATCTTCGGGATCCCCGAGCGCAACCCGGTCACGGAGGACACGCCCGGGCTCCCGCTCGAGGCCTACGGCCGGGCCAAGCTCACGGCCGAGACGCTGTGCCACGAGGCCGCCGCCTCCGGGGTCGACGTCAGCATCGTCCGGCCCCGCACGATCCTCGGCCACGGCCGGCTGGGGATCATGGCCATCCTCTTCGAGTTCGTGCAGGAGGGCGCCCCCGTGTTCGTCCTGGGCGGTGGCCACAACCGGTACCAGTTCGTCCACTCGTCCGATCTGGCCGACGCCATCCTCCGGGCCGGCGACCGCGAGGGCCCGCGCACCTACAACATCGGCGCCGACGCCCCCGGCACCATGCGCGAGACGATCCAGGCCCTGGTCGACCACGCCGGCACCGGCTCGAAGGTCCGCTCCCTGCCGACCGGCCCGGCCGCCACGGCCATGCGTAGCCTGGCCGGGATGGGCCTGGTGCCGTTCGCGCCCTACCACTGGCTCCTGTACGCCGAGTCGCTCTACTTCGACACGACGCGGGCCAAGGCCGAGCTGGGCTGGCAGCCGACGCGATCCAACGGCGAGATGCTGATCGAGTCCTACGAGTGGTACCTGGCCCACGGTGAGGAGATCGCCGAGGGCCACGGCTCCCACCACAAGTCGCCGGTGCCGCTCGGCGTGCTGAAGCTGCTCAAGCGATGGCCCTGACGACCGACGCCTCGGAGGCCGTCGACGCCCCCGAGCCGGCGGCGCGCCGGTCGGGGGTCCGCGGCCTGCTCGACCGGCCCCTCGTGGTCGGGATCGGCCTCCACCTCCTCGTGTCGCTGCCCCTCGTGGTGGCGCTCGTCGCCTTCAACCGGCCCCAGTGGCACCCGATCGCCGACCTGGCCCAGACCGAGCTGCGGGTCCGCGACGTGGGCACCCGTCACTCCCCCCTCGTGGGCCTGGCCGGCCGCATCGGCCCCTGGTACGACCCCGGCAGCCACCCCGGCCCGCTCAGCTTCTGGGCCCTGGCCCCCGTGTACCGCCTGCTGGGCGGCAGCGCCCTGGCCCTCAGCGCCTCGGCCGCCGCCCTCCACTCCCTGGCCCTCGGCCTGGCGCTCTGGATCGCCCGGCGCCGGGGCGGCGTCCGGGTGATGCTCGCCGTGGGCGCCGCCGCCGTCGTGCTGGTACATGCCTACGGCGCCGTGGTGTTCCTCGAGCCCTGGAACCCGTACCTGCCGGTGACGTGGTGGCTCGTCCTCCTGCTGGCGGCCTGGTCGGTCCTCGACGACGACTCGCCGATGCTGGTCGTCGCCGTCGCCGCCGGCTCGTTCTGCGCCCAGACCCACCTGCCCTACCTCGGCCTCGTGGGCGGCATCGGTGGCGGGCTGGCCCTGGCGTCCGGGTGGTGGATCTGGAGGGGCCGGCCCGACGACGAACCCGGCGCCCGGGCCCGGCGCATCCGCTACCTCGTGGCTGCCGTGGTGGTCGGGCTGGTGCTGTGGACCCCGCCGGTGATCGACGAGGTGAACGGGGTCGGCAACCTCACCCGCGTCAAGGACTCGCTGTCGCACCCCGAGGGCGAGCCCGTCGGCGTCGTCCAGGGCGCCAAGGAGGTCGTCCAGCGCTACGGGCTCGACCAGTGGTCCGGTGCCCTCGACGTCAGCGCCCCGCCCGAGCCCAGCGCCTGGAACCTCGGCGGCCTGCTCGTGCTGGCGGCCTGGCTCGTGGCCGCGGCCCGGTCGGGTCTCGGGCGGGTCGGGCCCCCGACGCTGCGCCGGCTCCATGCCGTGCTCGGCCTCGGCCTCGTCCTCGGGCTGGTGGCGGCCAGTCGCATCCACGGCGAGCTCTGGTACTACCTCTACCTGTGGGTCACGGGCCTGGCCGCCCTCACGGCCGTCGCCGTGGGCTGGACGGTCGCCGCCGAGGTGCAGGCCCGGACCGGACCCGTCGGGCGGCGCCGGCTGCGGACGGCGGTGGTGGCCGTCCCCCTGGTGGTCGCCGGGGCCGCCTCGGCCGCCTTCGCCACCACGGCCCCCTCGGCCGAGCCCTCCCGTCCCGACCTGTCGAACGACCTCGGCGTGCTGGCCGACGAGACCGTGGCCGCCCTGCGTTCGGACGACATCCGCGGCGGGGGCACCGACGGGCACTACCTCGTGCGCTGGGAGGACCCGGTGACCATCGGGTCCCAGGGGTTCGGCCTGGTGAACGAGCTCGAGCGGGCCGGGTTCGATGCCGGCGTGGAGGTCGGCCATCGGGTCGGCGGCACGCGCCACCGGGCCATGACGCCCGACGAGGCCACCGCCGTCCTGGTCCTGGCCGTCGGTCCGGCGATCGAGGCGTGGGACGCCCGCCCCGACGACCAGGCCACACCGGTGGCCCACGTCGACCGGCGCACCGACGCCGACCGGCGGGAGGCCGAGGTCCTGGCCACCCGCATCGACGCCGCCTTGCTGGCGGCCGGGCTGGACGATCAGGCCGCCAGCTGGCGCCAGACGGTCTTCACCGCCGCCCTCGACCCCCAGGTCCCCCAGGCCATCCGCGACGACCTGCTCCGCTACCTCGACCTCGGCGCCCCCGTCACCGTCTTCGTCGTCGACCCCGCCCTCATCCCCGCCTGAATCCCCGGAGCTCGACTCGGGTGAAGGCCTCCGGGTCGCTGTCACAGGGGGTCCCTACACTGCGACCGATGAGCCCGAGCCGAGTCCCGACCGCCCGAGAGGCGGAGGAGATGGCCGACGCTCTCATCGAGAACGTCTGGTCGCCGGTGGCGCCGGGCAGGAGGCACGTCCCGGTCGATCCGATCGCGATCGCCCACGAGATCGGCCTCGACGTGTTCGACGCCGACCTGCCCGATGAGGTGTCGGGACGGATCGAGCGGAGCACGTACGGCGGGGACGTTGCGATCTTCCTGAACCGGGAGCACTCGGTCACCCGGGCCCGGTTCACCTCGGCCCACGAGCTGGGGCACTACATGCTCCGACGGGGCGACGAGGACGAGTTCACGTTCACCGACTACCGGGGCCCGCTGGCCTCGACCGGTCAGTCGGCGGAAGAGGTGTTCGCCAACCAGTTCGCGGC
>DASYLG010000479.1:0-7173 GCA_036009685.1 Iamia sp.
AGGGCGGCCCGCGTGACCCGGATCTCCAGACCGGGGGTGCCGCTCAGCTCCTCGTCGTAGCGGGCCTGGATCCCCGCCTGGCCGATCAGGTCGCCGGGCTCGATCCGGCCCTCGGAGTCGGCCACGTCCTCGGCGTCGGCGGGGCCGACGGAGCCGAGGATGGGCCGGGCGAAGTCCCGGTTGGGGGCGAGGAGGGCGGTGTCCTCCTGGAAGCGGGTGCCGGGCAGCGGCTGGAGCTGGTCCCGGATCGGGTCGTAGTCGCTGCGCCGCAGGGTGATGATCTCGAGGAACTGGTCGTCGGGGGCGGCGTCGATGCGGGCCGCCAGGGCGGCGCCGTCGATGTTCAGGAGGCGGGCCAGCTCGCCGGCGAGGGCCTGGGTGTCGGGGACGTCGCCGGGGACCACGCCCACGATGACCACGGGGGTGGGGGCCACGAGGGCCTCGCCGGCCCCGTCGAGGATGGCGGCCCGCTCGGAGTCGGTGGCCACGGCGGAGAGGCTGTCGCCGGGCCGGAGCCGGTTGTCGAGGGTGGCGATGTCCCAGACGACGTTCCAGCTGGCGCCGCCGTCGGCCCCGGCGTACACCGCGTTGACGGTGCCGGTGGTGTTCCAGCTGGCGCCCTCGACCTTCCACACGACCTCGAGGGGAGCGGTGGCGGCGGCGGCCTCCTCGTCCACGGTCACGGCGCCGGCAGTGGCCGTGAGGCTGAGGTTGCCCAGCCCCTCGGTGACGGCGGTGTAGGAGGCGGCGACCTCCTCGGCCGGCTGGACGGTGTCGCCCTCGCCGGGGGTGCCGGCGTTGACGGCGTCGACGAAGCGGGTCACTGCGGCGGTGGCCGCGTCCCGACCGCCGGAGCCGCCCGGGGACTCGTCCTCGCCGGTGAGGACGATGATGGCCACGATCGCCAGGACGGCCACCACGGCGACCCCGACCAGTCCCACGACGAGCGCCTTGGCCGCTCCCCTCTGTCCTCGATGGCTCGGGGCCACAGCACCTCCACGTCGTTCGTCGCTCGTCGCCCCATCGGCGGAGCCCAAGACCACCACACCTGACCCCCCGCCGCAGTGATCTTCGCTTCCTGACGGCCGGGGAGGGATGCCCGATCGTCAGGTCTGGTTGGCTGGGGCGGTGAAGCAGTCGATCGACAGCGCCTGGGACGACCACCCCACCGAGCCCGACGACCAGGAGGACACCCCACCGGTCTGGTGGATCGTGAACCTGGTCGACGATGTCGAGGGGATCGAGGACCTGCGGGTCCAGGTGGTGCTGGAGGTGCCGGGCACGACCGAGCGGATCGCCGCCCACCTCGCCCCGGCGACCGCCCGTCGGCTCCGGACCGCCCTGGCCACCGCCCTCGCCACGATCGGCGAGCCGGTCGACTGATCAGGCGCTGGCCGTGACGCCCTTCTTGCCGGCGCGGCGGCGGTCGGGCTCGGCCAGGAGCCGCTTGCGGATGCGGATGGCGTCGGGGGTGACCTCGACCAGCTCGTCGTCGGCGATCCACTCGATGGCCGTCTCCAGGGTGTGGACCTTGGGCGGGGCCAGCTTGGCGGCGTCGTCGTGGCTGTGGGTGCGGATGTTGGTCTGCTGCTTCTCGCGCACGGCGTTGACGACCATGTCGCCGCTGCGGGCCGCCTCGCCGATGACCATGCCCTCGTAGACGGTCTCGCCGGGACCGACGAACAGCTCGCCGCGGAGCTGGAGGTTGTCGAGGGCGTGGGCCGTGGTCGGGCCCTTGCGGTCGGCCAGCATGGCGCCGCCGGTGCGGTGGGGCAGCTCGCCGACCCACTCCATCCAGCCCACGTGGTGGGTGTGGAGCAGGGCGGTGCCGCGGGTGGCGGTGAGCAGCTGGCCCCGGAAGCCGACCAGACCCCGGGCGGGCGCCTCGAAGGTCAGGATCGTGCGGTTGGCGTCGCCCGGCGCCAGGTCCTTCACGATGCCCTTGCGGGGGGCCAGGGCCTGGGTGACGGTGCCGACGTGGTCGCTGGGGACGTCGACGACGCCGCGCTCGAGGGGCTCGTGGCGGCGGCCGTTGATCTCCTTCACGATGACCTCGGGCCGGCTGACCTGGACCTCGTAGCCCTCACGGCGCATCGACTCGATGAGCACGGCCAGCTGGAGCTCGCCCCGCCCCGCCACCTCGATGACGTCGGGCGTGGTGGTCTCGTTGACCTTGATGGAGACGTTGCCGAGGACCTCGCGGTCGAGGCGCTCCTGCAGCTGGCGGGAGGTCACGAACTTGCCCGACTGGCCGGCCAGGGGCGAGGTGTTGATGCCGAAGGTCATCCGCAGGACGGGCTCGTCGACGCTGAGCCGGGGCAGGGCCTCCTGGGTTGTCGTGTCGGAGAAGGTGTCGCCGATCTCGACCTCGGGGAAGCCGCCGATGACGAACAGGTCGCCGACCGAGCGGGTCTCGACCTCGATGCGGCTGATGCCCTCGAACCCGAGCAGGGCCGACGGCTTGCGGACGACGGGGTTGGCCCCCTCGGCGACCTCCTCGTCGAGCAGCGCCATCTGCGAGTCCTTGCGCATGGTGCCGCGCACGACCCGGCCCACGGCGAGACGGCCGAGGTAGTCGGAGGCGTCGAGGTTGGTGACGATGGCCTGGAGCGGGCCGTCGGGGTCGCCCTCGGGGGCGGGGATCTTGTCGACGATGGCGTCGAGGAGCGGGGTGAGGTCGTCGTCGGGGCCCGGCATGCCGATGCCCTCGACGGCCTTGGCGTCGCGGGCGACGGCCGAGATGATCGGGAAGTCGATGTCGTCGGCGTCGTGGGCCAGGTCGAGGAAGAGCTCCTCGACCTCGGACAGGACCTCCTGCGGACGGGCGTCCTGGCGGTCGACCTTGTTGATGACCAGCACCGTCGGCAGCCGCATGGCCAGCGCCTTGGACAGCACGTAGCGGGTCTGGGGCAGCGGGCCCTCGGCGGCGTCGACGAGCAGCACGACCCCGTCGACCAGGGCCAGGGCCCGCTCGACCTCGCCACCGAAGTCGGCGTGGCCGGGGGTGTCGACCAGGTTGATCTTGGTGTCGCCCCACACGACCGAGGCGGCCTTGGCCAGGATGGTGATGCCGCGCTCGCGCTCCTGGTCGTTGGAGTCCATGACCCGGTCGACCAGGTCCTGGTGGGCGCGGAAGACGCCGGTGGTCCGGAGCAGGGCGTCGACGAGCGTCGTCTTGCCGTGGTCGACGTGGGCCACGAGGGCGACGTTGCGGGTGGATGGGGCGGCGGTCATCGGTGATCTCTCGACAGGCGGAGCGCGCCGCATCGGGCAGCGGCGCGCGGAATGGGGGAACGACCCAGGCTACGGCGGGGCGGCGCCGACGCCGCGACCCGGTCAGGACAGGATCAGCAGGGCCGTCAGGCCCAGGGCTCCTCGACCTCGGGCTCGGCGTCGACCACCAAGCACCAGCTGGCGTGGTCGTGCCCGGGGTCGGCCCCGCACTCGGGGCACGAGCGCTCGCTGGCCCGCTCCACCCTCTCCTCGTACGTGGGCTCGGTCGTGCGCTTCAGCGCCCGTGCCTCTTCGAAACGGCGATGCCGACCCTTCTTCACGGGCCACGCTCCAGCTTTGAGTGTCGATCAGTCCAGGTGGGTCACCCTACCGCTCGGACGCCCCGTCGCCGCATCCGCGCCCCGTGCCCTCTCGCCCACTCTCAGTGCCCCCCACCGGCTCTCACCAGCCCGATCGCACCTGGCTAGCGTGCGGCGCCGTGGCTGATGCGCATGGTGACGAGGGCCCTCCCGACGGCGATCGACCCTGGTGGCAGGGGGCGGTCGTCTATCAGATCTACCCCCGGTCGTTCGCCGACGCCGACGGGGACGGGGTGGGCGACCTGGAGGGCATCCGGTCCCACCTCGACCACCTGAGCTGGCTCGGCGTGGACGCCATCTGGCTCTCGCCCTTCTACCGCTCCCCGATGGCCGACTTCGGCTACGACGTCGCCGACTACTGCGACGTCGACCCCCTCTTCGGCACGCTGGCGGACTTCGACCGGCTGGTCGCCGACTGCCACGCCCGGGACATCCGGATGATCATCGACTGGGTCCCGAACCACACCTCCGACGAGCACCCGTGGTTCGTCGACGCCCGCTCCGGACCCGATGCCGCCAAGCGGGACTGGTACGTCTGGCGCGACCGCACCGCCGACGGCGCCCCGCCCAACAACTGGCGGGCGTCGTTCGCCGACGACGAGCCGGCCTGGACCGTCGACGAGGCCAGCGACCAGTGGTACCTCCACCTGTTCCTGCCCCGGCAACCGGACCTCGACTGGGACAACCCCGCCGTCGAGGCGGCCATGCACGACGTCCTGCGCTTCTGGCTCGAGCGGGGCGTCGACGGCTTCCGGGCCGACGTCCTCCACGCCATCGGCAAGGAGCCGGGCCTCCCCGACGACCCCGCCGAGCTCATCCCGATCCCCCACTCGGCCCTCAACCACGCCCCCGAGGTCACCCTCCCCCGCCTGCGGCGGATCCGCGACCTGCTCGACTCCTACGACGGCGAGCGGATGATGGTCGGCGAGGTCTACCTCCTCGACACCGCGCTGGTGGCCCAGTACTACGACCAGGGCCGGGGCGTGCACCTGTCGTTCAACTTCCCGCCGCTCCACGCACCGTGGAGCGCCAAGGTGTTCCGCCGGCGGATCGACGAGGTCGAGACCCTGATCGCCCCGGCGGGCTGGCCCACATGGGTGCTGTCCAGCCACGACAGCCCCCGGCACCGGAGCCGCTACGGCAGCGAGGCGCGGGCCCGCGCCGCCGCCTTCCTCACCCTCGGCCTGCGGGGGACGGCGTTCCTCTACGCCGGCGAGGAGCTCGGTCTGGAGGACGCCGTCGTGCCGCCCGACCGCGTGGTCGACCCGGGCGGGCGCGACGGCTGCCGGGCGCCGATCCCGTGGTCGGCCGCGTCCGACCACGGCTGGGGCGACGACCCCTGGCTGCCCTGGCCACCGTCCGCCGACGACGGGCGCGACGCCGAGACCCTGCGGGCCGACGAGGGCTCGATCCTCCACCTGTACCGGCGCCTGCTGGCGGCCCGACGGGCCTCACCCGCGCTCGTCGCCGGTGACCAGACGACGCTCGACGCGCCGGACGGCGTGCTGGCGTGGGAGCGGTCGTCCGGCTCCGACCGGCGCCTCGTCGCCGTCTGCTTCGCGTCCGACCCGGTCGAGCTGCCCCTCGACGGCGAGTGGGTGGTCGAGGTGGCCAGCACCGGCGCCGGCGAGGGCGATCGCTTCACGGGCCGGCTGGCGGCCGACTCGGCCGTGGTCCTCCGCCCCGCCTGACCCGCATCGTTCTCGGCACTGAAGGGCCCGATATCCCGGCCCTTTCGTGCCGAGAACGGTCAGGAGCGGGGTTCGAGGACGAGGTCCTCGCCGTCGAAGGCGAGGGCCGCCCGGCCCTCGACGAGGTCGCGGATGGGCTGACCCACCAGCTCGTTGCGCCAGCCGTCGGCCAGCCGGCCGGAGCCGTCGATCAGCAGGTCCTCGATGTCGGACCGGGTGGCCAGGAGCGACGTGTCGATCCGGTGCGTGCGCGCCAGCTGGGCGATCCAGGCCGACACCAGGGCGACGGCCGGGCGCAGCTTGCGGTCGAGCTCGTGATCCGACGTCCGCTCGGCCCGGGCCGGCGGGCCGTTCTCCAGCCCCACGGCGACGGCCGCGAGGATCTGGTCGGCCAGGGCGCCGCGGCGCAGCCGGTCGTCGAGGCCACGCACGCCCTTCAGGTCGCCCACCGCGGCCGGGGCCCGGTTGGCCACGCTGACCACGGCCAGGTCGGCCATGACGTGACGGACGGGGATGTCGAGATCGGCGGCCCGCCGCTCGCGCCAGGCGGCGACCGAGCGGGCGACGCCCAGGGCGCTACCCCGCAGCTGGCGGACCTCCTTGATGCGCTGGTACGACTGCTCGGGGTGGCGGAGGGGGCGCCAGGTCCGCTGGGCCTCGTTCTCGAAGGCGACCCAGGCGGTGCGCCCGAGCTCCTCCAGCTCGGCCGCCAGCCGGTCGTGGAGCTCGTGGAGGTGGGCGACGTCGGCGGCGGCGTAGGCCTTCTGGCGGTCGTCGAGCGGGCGCCGCAGCCAGTCGGTGAGCCGGTCGCCCTTGGGCAGGCGGATCCCCAGCTCGCCCTCGGCCAGGGCGGTGAGCGACGGGGTGCCGTAGCCCAGGAAGCCGGCGGCGATCTGGGTGTCGAAGAGCGCCGACGGCACCGCCCCGATGCTGTGCTCGAACACCTCGATGTCCTGGCTGGCGGCGTGCATGACGGCCAGGCCGGGACCGGCGAACAGCGCCGCGAACGGCGTCATGTCGATGGCCAGCGGGTCGACCAGGGCGATCTGGATGTCGCCCTCGCCGTCCGCCCACGCCACCTGGAGCAGCGCCACCTTGGGCCAGTACGTCTTCTCGCGGTGGAACTCGGTGTCGAGGGCGTAGCGGTCGACGGTCGAGAGCTCCTCGACGAGCGCGGCCAGGCCCTCGTCGGTGTCGATCCACGCCGCGTCGATGTCCGGTGTGGGCGTCGCTCGCGCTCGGCCGCCTCTCGCCCCCCGACCCACCGGCAGCCCTACTCCGGCTCGGTGCCGGCGACGGTGGGGTTCCCCGCCTTGATCCAGCCCTTGGTGCCGCCGGCGACGTTGACGACGTCCTTGCCCTCGCCGAGGAGGTACTCGGCGGCCCGGCCGCTGCGGCCGCCCACGGCGCAGACCAGGTAGACGGTCTCGCCCTCGGGCACCTCGGCGGCCCGGTCGGGCACCTCGCCGAGGGGGATCAGGGTGGCCCCCGGCACGTGGGCCTCCACGTACTCGTGCGGCTCGCGCACGTCGATCACGGTGACCCCGCGGGCCTGCAGGGCGGCGAAGGTCTCGATGTCCACCTCGGGCACGTCCACACGCGCCTCCTCTCCGTCGGGGGCCCACCCTACCGGCGGGGCCACGCCCGGCCGGCACCCTCCGTCACCGGGCGCTCGCGCCGCGCACGGAGCGCACCCGGTCCCGTCTCCGTTCTGATCTCCCCGGGTCGCACCCGCGCACCGCCCGGTGATCAGAACGGTTGGGCCGACGGGCTCACGGCAGGTCGGCCGGGGTGTCGGCGTCGGCCACGGCGTCGGGGGGGAGGGCGACGGTCCGGGCCCCGGCCTCGGCGAGGGCGGCCCCGGCGGCGAGGCGCCGGGCGCCCTCGTC
>DASYLG010000480.1:0-6372 GCA_036009685.1 Iamia sp.
CGCGACGCCAGCTTCACCCTGGCGATCTACAACCCGTACGCCGGCGACGCCCGGGTCGACCTGGCGTTCACCACCGAGGAGTCCGTCCGCGAGCCGGCCGACCTCCAGGGCCTGGCCGTCGCCCCCGGTGCGGTCGTCGCCATCGACGTGTCGGGTGTCGTGACGGAGCGGGCGGTCATCGCCACCACCGTCGCCGCCACCCGGGGCCAGGTCGTCGTCGACCGGATCCAGACCTACGACGGTCAGGGCGCGGCCACCACCGACGAGGAGGCCGAGGACGAGACCTACCAGCGCGAGGGCCTCACCGTCACCCCCGCCGTCCCCGGCCCCCAGGCGGTGTGGGCGTTCCCGGCCGGCGTGAAGTCGGGCTTCGTCCACGAGCAGGTCGTGCTGTTCAACCCGGCCGACGAGGCCGCCGAGGTCGAGCTCGACGTCGCCCTCGACGACCCGCAGCGCAACGGCGTCCTCGACCCGCTCCCGGTCACCGTGCCGCCCGGCGCGTTCACCGTCTTCGACGTCGACGGCGTCGACTCGATCCCCCGCGGCCTCACCCACTCGCTCACGGTGCGGGCCGAGAACGGCATCCCGGTCGTCGCCGAGCGCACCCTCGCCGCGGTCGGCGAGGAGGCGACCTACGTCGGGACGGCGGCCTCGACGGGCTCGCCGGTGGCCAGCGAGCACTGGGCCTTCGCCTCCGGCCCGGCCGACGACGAGTCCGGGCGGATCGTCGTCACCAACCCCGGCGAGGAGGCCGTCGACGTCGAGCTGTCCGTCTTCGGCGACGGCGAGACGGCCCCGGCCGGCGAGGACGCCGACGGCGAGGACTCCTCGTCGTTCAGCCTCGAGCCGGGCGCCCGCCGCGAGGTCCTCCTGGCCGACCTGGACGACGACCAGCGTTCGGTCGAGGTGGTGGCCAGCGGCCCGGTCGTGGCCGAGCGGCGCATCGTCCTCTCGTTGCCCGACGACGAGGTCGGGATGGGCACCTCCGTCGCCCTGGGCGTGCCCCTGCGCGAGGGCCTCGTCGTCCTCAACTGATCGTCGTGCCCCTCCGGCCTGGGGCGATCGGCCGCCGAGGTGGCACCCTGGCGCGGTGGAACGGCTCCTGGTCCTCGTCGCCCTGGCCGCCCTGGCCGGCGTGGTCGCCGTGGTGGTCCGGCAGCGGCTGGGCACCGATGCCCCGACCCGCCCGGCGTGGGTGGTCCCCGACCACGTCGACCGGGCCGACCTGAGCCACCCGGCCCGGCCGTGGATGGTGGCCGTGTTCAGCTCGTCGACCTGCCTGGCGTGCCGCGCCACGTGGGAGAAGGCCCGCCAGCTGGAGAGCGACGAGGTGGCGGTGCAGGACGTCGACTCGGTGGCCGACGCCGCCCTCCACGAGCGCTACGGCGTCGACGCCGTGCCCCTCCTGCTCGTGCTCGGCCCCGACGGCACCGTCCACAAGAGCTTCCTGGGCGAGCCGTCGGCCGCCGACCTGTGGGCCGCCGTCGCCGACGTCCGCGCGTCCGCCGGCTAGCTCGCCAGGTTTGAGCGCTTTCCCACCGTCACGGTGGTGAATCGCTCAAAGCTCGCGTCAGTCGACGGAGGTGGACTCGATCGACGGGGCCGGGTCGGCGGCGGCCATGGCCACCAGGCGCTTGACGGTGGTGCCGTCGATGGTCTCGTGCTCGAGCAGCGAGCGGGCCACCATGTTCAGCCCACCCCGGTTCTCGGTGAGGACGGTGCGGCACCGCTCCTCGGCCTCGCGCAGGATGCGCTCGACCTCCTCGTCGATCACGTCGGCCATGCGCCCGCTGTAGCTGTCGCGGGACTGCTGCATGATGTCCTCGCCGAGGAAGACCTGGCCGCTGCCGCCCCACGCCTGCGGGCCGACCTTGGGGCTCATGCCCCACTCGGTGACCATGCGGCGGGCCCGGTTGGTGCTGACCTCGAGGTCGTTCCCGGCCCCGGTGGTCATGACGCCGAAGACGATCTGCTCGGCCACCCGGCCGCCCATGGCCACCACGATGGAGTCCTCGAGGTAGTCCTGGTTGTAGCTGTGGCGATCCTCGGCCGGCAGCTGCTGGGTGACGCCCAGGGCCATGCCGATCGGGAGGATCGTGACCTTGTGGAGCGGGTCGGCGTTCTCCAGGAGGGTGGCGCACACGGCGTGGCCGGCCTCGTGGTAGGCGGTGAGCTCCTTCTCGGCGTCGGAGAGGGCCATCGACTCGCGGCGGGCGCCCATCAGGACGCGGTCGCGGGCGTACTCGAAGTCCTCGTTGCCGATGGACTGGCGGCCCTGGCGCACGGCGTGGAGGGCGGCCTCGTTGACCAGGTTGGACAGCTCGGCGCCGCTCATGCCGGGGGTGCCCCGGGCCACGATGTTGAGGTCGAGGTCGGGGGAGAGGCTCTTGCCCTTGGTGTGGACGCCGAGGATGGCCAGGCGCTCGGACATCTCGGGGAGGGGCACGACGACCTGGCGGTCGAAGCGGCCCGGCCGGAGCAGGGCGGGGTCGAGGATGTCGGGCCGGTTGGTGGCCGCCATCATCACGATGCCCTCGGTGGCCTCGAAGCCGTCCATCTCGTTGAGCATCTGGTTGAGCGTCTGCTCCCGCTCGTCGTGGCCGCCGCCCAGGCCGGCCCCGCGCTTGCGGCCGATCGAGTCGATCTCGTCGATGAAGATGATGGCCCGGCCCATCTTCTTGGCCGTCTGGAACAGGTCGCGGACCCGGCTGGCGCCGACGCCGACGAACATCTCCATGAAGTCCGAGCCCGACACGGACAGGAACGGCACGCCGGCCTCGCCGGCCACGGCCCGGGCGATGAGGGTCTTGCCGGTGCCGGGGGGGCCGACCAGCAAGATGCCCTTGGGGATGCGGGCGCCGATCTGGCCGAACTTCTCGGGGTGCTTGAGGAAGTCGACGACCTCGGTGATCTCGACCTTGACGCCCTCGTAGCCGGCCACGTCGGCGAAGGTCGTGCCCGGGCGCTCGGTGCTGTAGGTCTTCGCCTTGCTCCGCCCGATGGACATGATGTTGCCCATCTGGCCCGACGCCCGGCGGTTCAGCATCCACAGCAGGAAGCCGAAGAAGGCGAACGGCAGGGCGAGGGGGAGCCAGGTCTCGAGGAAGCCGGGACCCTCGGTCTTGGGCGAGAGGTCGACGCCGTGCTCCTGGGCCAGGCTGATGATGTCCTGGGGGGCCTCGCGGAAGCCGGTGGTCCGGAACTCGTCGCCGCTCTTGAGCTCGCCGGTGATCTTGGCCGAGGCGTTGTCGAACTCGATCGACTTCACGTCGTCGGCGATGACCTTGTCGCGGAACTTCGAGTAGGAGATCTCGTCACCCGTGCCCCCGCCCGAGGAGACGGCGAGGATGATGATGCCGAGGAAGGCGGCGAGGAGGACGTAGAGCGACCACTTGGGCCACCCGGGCGAGGCCGGGCTGGACCCGCGGCCACCGGAACCGGAGCCTTCAGGGGGGGACGGAGGAGACGGTGGGCCCTGCTGGGACATGGCGGCCATGGTAGGGGTCTCGACGGCGCTCGCGGCCATCACCTCGACGCCCGATCGGGGCCGATACTCTCCGGTCATGGCTCGTCGCTGTGCCCGGCCGGACTGCTCCCAGGCGGCGCGGACGACGCTCGCCTACGAGTACGAGACCTCGACGGTCTGGCTGGCGCCGCTCAGCGACGAGGCGCACCCCATGACCCACGACCTGTGCGAGGCCCACGCCGACCGCATGTCGGTGCCGCGGGGCTGGCAGCTGCGCGACCGCCGCGACGTGGTGCCCCTGCCGCTGTTCGGCGACAACGCCCTGGCCAGCTAGGTCGCGGGTCCCGCCCGACGGGGCCGCTGGAGGCCCGCCCGGTAACCTCGCACGTCCGTGGCGCCCGGGACCCCTCCCGGCCGTCCACCCCTCCGTCCCGTGACCGCGCCCTCGCCCGCCTCCACCCGCCCCGACGCCGTCCCGGAGACCCCGCCGTGGGGCATGGGGGAGGTCGCCGTGGCGGCCCTCGCCACCCTGGTGATCAGCGCCGTGCTGGGAGGGCTGATCCTGGGTCTGGCCGGCGCCGAGGACACCGACGATGCGTCGTTGGTCACCATCGCCCTGGTGCAGACCACGCTCTGGGTCGGGATGCTGGGGTCGATCGCCGTCGTCCTCCGGCGACGGGGGGCCTCGCTCCGCCGGCTCGGCCTCCGGGCGAGGTGGGTCGACGTCCCCGTCGGGATCGTGGCCGGCGTGCTGGGCCAGCTCGTGCTCGTCCCCGTGATCTCCTGGCCGTGGGTCACGGTCCTGGGCCAGAGCTCGGATGATCTGATGGAGCCGGCCTGCCGGCTGGCCGACAAGGCCGACGACCCGCTGGGCGTCGTCCTCCTCTTCGCCATCACCGTGATCGGCGCCCCGATCGTCGAGGAGCTCTTCTTCCGGGGGTTCGTCCAGCAAGCGGCCGTGGCCACCTTCACCCGGAAGGTCCCCACCGACGCCGCCGACCCCGATGCCGCCCTGCTCGCCCGGCGGGCGGGCACCGCCTCCGGCCTGGTCCTCACCGCCCTCCTGTTCGGCCTCATCCACTTCCAGGTGCTCCAGGCGCCGGCCCTCGTGGTCTTCGGGCTCGTGCTCGGGGCGTTCGCCCACCGCAGCGGCCGGCTGGGGTCGAGCATCGTCACCCACATGGCCTTCAACGCCACCACGATCGTGAGCCTCGTGGTGATGTCCTCGTCCTTCGACGACCAGTGTGGTGACGTGCTGGGGGCCGTGGGCCGGCTCGGGGGGTGGGGCGGGTGACCGTCGAGCTGCGCAAGGGCCTGGCCGGTGACGGCCCGAGCTGGGGGGCCGCCGACGACCCGACGGGCTCGGCCCCGCCCGAGGCCCGGTCGCTCCCGGCGTGGGAGCACGTCCGCAACGTCCTGCTGATCGCCGTGCGCCGCATCGGCGGAGCGTCGTGGGAGACGATCGTCACCGGTGTGGTGGTGGCCGCCTGCGCCCTGTTCGTCTTCGAGACGGTGCAGCCGGCGTGGATCTTCAAGGAGAACACGCCCACCGGAGGCGACATGGGCTCCCACGTGTGGGGTCCGATGTTCCTCATGCGCGAGGCGCTGCCCAACCTCCAGCTCAACGGCTGGGCGCCCGACTGGTACGCCGGCTTCCCCGCCTTCCAGTTCTACATGGTCGTCCCCATGCTGATGATCGTGGTGCTGCACGTCGGGGTGCGGAACCCGCTGCTGTGGGTGTCGCTCCCGGCCGTTCTCGCCGTGATCCCGCTCGGGTGGTTCGTGCCCAGGCTCCACCGGTACCGGTGGTTCCTCTTCGGGGTCGGGATCTTCCTCGCCCTGCTGGTGCTCCCGGTGCCCTACGGGGTTGCCTTCAAGCTGATCGCGGTGTCGGGGCTGGTCGGCATGCCCATCGCGGCGTGGGCCCTGGGCCGCATGGCCGGTGCCCCGTTCCCGATCCCGCCCGCCCTGGCGCTCGGGTCGCTGTTCTTCATCTGCAACCTGGAGCCGACGCTCAACTCCGGCACCGGCAACATCATCGGCGGCAACCTGACCTCGACGATGGCCGGCGAGTTCTCCTTCTCGATCAGCCTGACGCTCGCCCTGCTCTACCTGGGCTGCCTGATCCGCGGGCTGCGCACCGGCAAGGGCCGGGGCGTCACGGCGACGATGCTCGCCCTGTGCGGGCTGTGCCACATCATCCCGGCCTTCTACGTGATCGGCGCCACCGCCGTGGCCCTGGTGGTGTGGCCGGGCAAGCAGCGGCTGCGGTGGTTCCTGCCGATCGGCCCCGTGGCCGGGCTGCTCGCCTGCTTCTGGATCGTGCCCTTCGCCGGCCGCCACGCCTACGTCAACGACATGGGGTGGGAGCCGCTGCCCCACGTCAACGGGGGCGACACCCGCACGGTCTGGGCCTACCTCGACACGCAGGGTCAGCTGGTGGCCATGCTGGCCGTGGGGCTGGTCGTCGGCGCCGCTCTGGTCGCCGCCGTCTGGTTCGGGTCGGGGCCCCAGCTCCGCCGCGTCCTCAGCCCGCTCGCAGGACTGGGGGGCCTGGCGGCCGGTGGCCTCGCCACCATCTACGTGCTGGGCCACGTCACCGCGGTCGAGGCCGGGCTGGGACCGGCCCAGACGACGGTGGGGGAGGAGGGCGCCCAGACGATCTTCAGCTATCTGCTGCCGAGCAGCAGCGCCCTCGACCTGCCCCTGCTCGTCGCCGGCGTCGGCCTGGTCGTCGGCATCGTGTTCCAGCAGCGGCTGGCCTACCTGCTGGCGGCGATGGGAGCCGGCGGCGCGCTCGGGTTCGTCGTCGTCGGCGACAACCGGCTGTGGAACGCCCGGCTGCTGCCGCTCTACTACCTGTCGCTGTTCCTGCTCGCCGCCCTGGGGGTGGCCGAGGTGCTCCG
>DASYLG010000481.1:0-3748 GCA_036009685.1 Iamia sp.
TGCCGGCCGTCGGTGCCCTCGTCGTGGCCCTCGTCTCCAAGCGCCGGCCGGAGCTGGCCCGGGCCGCGGCCCTGTTCTTCTCGATGGTCACCGGTGCCCTCACCGTCGCCATCCTCCTCACCTTCGAGACCGCCGATGCCGGCTTCCAGATGGTCGAGAACGCCACCTGGATCCGCGACCTCGACATCTCCTGGCACCTGGGTGTCGACGGGATCTCGCTGTTCCTGCTGGTGATGACGGGCCTCTTGTTCCCCATCGCCATCATCGGGGCGCCCGCCCACCACGACGAGAAGCCGTTCCTGGCCTGGATCCTGCTGCTCGAGGCCGGCTGCCTCGGCGTGTTCCTGGCCTTGGACCTCTTCGTCTTCTTCGTGATGTTCGAGATCGTCCTGGTCCCGATGTACTTCCTCATCAGCGGCTGGGGCTACGCCGAGCGGCGCTACGCGGCGATGAAGTTCTTCCTGTACACGATGTTCGGCTCCGCCTTCATGCTCGTCGGGCTGATCGCCACCGCCGTCCTGCACGCCCAGGAGTCGGGCGGCGGCATCACCTTCGACCTGGTCCAGATCGCCCAGGACCAGTCGATCGCCACCAACAGCGCCCGCTGGCTGTTCCTGTCCTTCGCCATCGCCTTCGCCATCAAGGTGCCCGTCTGGCCGCTGCACACGTGGCTGCCCGACGCCCACACCCAGGCACCCACGGCCGGCTCGGTCATCCTCGCCGGCGTCATGCTCAAGCTCGGCACCTACGGGTTCCTGCGCTTCGGGCTCTTCCTGTTCCCCGAGGCGGCGGTCTGGTTCGCCCCCGTGATGATCACGTTGGGCACCATCGGCATCATCTACGGCGCCGTGGTGGCGACGATGCAGAAGGACCTCAAGCGGCTCGTCGCCTACTCGTCGGTGGCGCATCTCGGCTTCATCGTCCTCGGCACCTTCTCGCTGACCACCCAGGGCCTCGAGGGCTCGGTCCTCCAGATGGTCAACCACGGCCTCTCCACCGGCGCCCTGTTCCTGCTGGTCGGGTGGATCTCCGACCGTCGCCACACCCGGGAGATCGCCAAGCTCAAGGGGCTCCAGAAGGTGGCGCCGATCTTCGCCGCCGTGTTCACGGTGGTGATGCTGTCGTCGATCGGCCTGCCCGGGCTCAACGGCTTCGTGGGCGAGTTCCTCATCCTGCTGGGCTCGTTCACCTCGGCCCGCTGGTGGTCGGTGGTGGCCGCCTCGGGCGTGATCCTCGCCGCCCTCTACCTGCTGTGGGCCTACCAGCGGACGTTCCACGGCGAACCCGACGAGGACAACAAGTCGTTCGCCGAGATCTCGTTGCGGGAGGGCCTCGTCATGGCCCCGCTGCTCGGGCTCATCGTCTTCCTGGGCGTCTACCCCAAGCCCGTGCTCGAGCGCATCGAGCCCTCGGTCAAGGCGCTCGTCGCCCACGTCGAGGACCACTCCGACTTCGAGGAGCCCGAGGTGGACAAGACCGGCCGTGAGGCCCGGGAGTCGACCTACACCGAGGCCGAGGAGCGCGAGTCCGAGACGGGCGAGGGCCACGACGCCGAGGAGGGCGAAGGGTGAGCGAGCGCAGCGAGCGAACCAGACAGCACAGTCGTCTCTTCGTCGGCGGAGCGAGCGCAGCGAGTGGAGCCGGCGGCGCCCATCGGTGCACCGCCGCGGCGAGCCCGCGGCACGTGGTCCACGGCCCGACGGTGCACCGATGAGGGTGCTCCTCCTGGCCCAGGCCGAGGTCACGGTCGACACGCCGCCCATCGTCTGGAGTGCGCTGTCGCCGTTCCTGGTCATGGTGGGCGGCTCGATCCTCCTGCTCCTGCTGGGCGGCCTCCTGCCCCGCAAGCAGCGCATCGCCTGGGGCGCCCTGACCACGGTGGCCATCGCCCTCGGCACCATCGTCGCCGCCGTGCTGCTGTGGCGGGACCTGCCCGAGAGCGGCACCCGCAGCGTCGTGGCGGGGGCCTACGCCGTCGACGGCTTCTCGCTGTTCCTGATCATCGTCATCGCCGTGGGCGTGATCATCGCCGCCCTGCTCACCGACGGGTACATGCGCCGGGAGGAGCTCGACGGCCCCGAGGCGTACATCCTCTACGTCGTGTCCGCCGCCGGCGGCATCATCATGGCCTCGGCCGGCGACCTCATCGTCCTCTTCCTCGGGCTCGAGATCCTCTCGATCGCCGCCTACGTGCTGGCCGGGCTGCACCGGCGCCGGCTGCGGTCCGGCGAGGCCGCCCTCAAGTACTTCGTGCTGGGCGGGTTCTCGTCGGCCTTCTTCCTCTACGGCATCGCCTTGATCTACGGCGCCACGGGCTCGACCAACATGGCCAAGATCGCCGACTTCCTGGCCGAGAACCGGCTGGCCGACGAGGGCCTGCTCCTCGCCGGCATCGGCCTCATGCTCGTCGGCTTCGGGTTCAAGGTGGCCGCCGCCCCCTTCCACCTGTGGACGCCGGATGTGTACCAGGGCTCGCCCTCGCCAGTGGTGTCCTTCATGGCCACCGCGGTGAAGGCGGCCGGGTTCGCCGGGATGCTCCGGGTCCTCGTCGTCACCTTCGAGACCCACCGCCTCGACTGGCAGCCGATCATCTACGCCCTGGCCGTGGCCAGCCTCGTGGTCGGCGCCACGCTCGCCGTCGTCCAGACCGACGTGAAGCGGATGATGGCGTACTCGTCGATCAACCACGCCGGCTTCATGCTCATCGCCGTCGCCACCGGCACGCTCGACGGGGTGTCCGCCGTCCTCTTCTACCTGGCCGCCTACACGGTGATGGTCGGCGGGACCTTCGGCGTCATCACCGTCGTGGGCCGCAAGGGCGACGCCCGGCACTCGCTCGACGACTACGCCGGGCTGGCCCGCCGCGAGCCGTTGCTGGCCTTCTCCCTCACCGTCTTCCTGCTGGCCCAGGCGGGCACACCGCTGACATCGGGCTTCCTGGCCAAGTTCTACGCCGTCAACGCCGTGGTCGAGGCGGGGTCGTTCTGGCTGGGCCTGGTGGCCATGCTCACCGCCGTCATCTCGGCCTTCCTCTACCTGCGCATCGTGCTCTCGATGTACGCCGGCACCGACGACGCCTCGGCCGACGAGGCCGCCGCCGTCGAGGCCCCGGTGCGACGCATCCAGGTGCCGCTGCTGGCCAAGATCACCATCGGGCTGGCCCTGGTGGCCACCGTCGGGCTGGGCATCGTGCCCGACCCGCTGACCAAGACGGCCCGGGACGCCACCCCCGACCTCATCGCCGAGGTCCCCAGCGGCGCCGAGGCCGAGGCTCCCGCCGGCCCCTGAGCGGGGGGCCGGTCAGGACGGAGCGGGGTCGGGCGGGTCCAGGCCGAGGAAGCGCCGGGCGCCGAAGTCGCGCCACGTCGAGCGGAGGAGGGCGTAGATGGCGATGTCCATGGGCCGGCCCCGGACGAAGGCCCGGTCGAGGAGCCGGCCCTCCACCTGGAGGAAGGCGCCGACGGCCGACGCCACCTTGGGCTCGTTGATCTCGGGGACCTCGAGGTACAGCTTGTGGAGGTCCCAACCGTCGAACACCAGCTCCAGGAACAGGGCGGCCGCCACCCCGAACGCCGGGCCGTCGTCGCCGAAGTTGGCGGCACCGATGAAGCCGATGCCGTTCTCGGGCTCGACGTTGTAGAGCTGGAACCAGCCGACCAGCTGGCCCACGTCGTCACCCTTGATGGCCAGCACCTGGGTGAGCACCCCGGCGAACACCCCCTCGGCGAACTGGGCCGGCGACGGTGTC
>DASYLG010000482.1:0-8561 GCA_036009685.1 Iamia sp.
CACGGCCCCGTCGAGCACGTCGGGGACGGCGCACAGGACGAGGAGCAGGAGACCGAGCCGGAGGGCGCCGTTGGCCACGGCGACGGCGGTGGCGGCCGCCATCACCACGCCCAGGATCGTGAGGTGGTCGGCCTTGATGCCGGTCTTCTTGAGGCTCGCCCCGATGGGGCGGAGCTGCACCTCGGCCTGGGTGCGGAACTGGCCGTCGAACATCGGACTCCTGGAGACGGGTGTGCTTGCAGAAGTTAGCAGTCGAGCCGTCCGACGACCAGCATGCCCGATCCGACCCCCCCGACCCACCCCTTCCACCCCGATCGGGTGACCCCTGCCACGGCGCGCCGTGGGCCTGTACCCTCCGCCCATCCCCCACCCGCAGGAGGGCGCATGCCGTCGCTCGGACCGGACCGCATCCGCAACGTGGCCCTCGTCGGCCATGCGGGTGCGGGCAAGACGACCCTCGCCGAGGCGCTGCTGCACCTGTCGGGCGCCATCGGCCGGCGGGGCAACGTCGAGGACGGCACCACCGTCAGCGACCACGACCCGGCCGAGAAGAGCCGGCGCCACTCCGTGGCCCTGTCGGTGCTGCCCCTCGAGTGGAAGGGGCACCGCATCACCCTGCTCGACACGCCGGGCGACCCCGACTTCGCGGCCGACGTGGAGGCCGCCCTGCGGGTCGCCGATCTGGCCGTCTTCGTCGTCAGCGCCGTCGACGGGGTCCAGGTCGGCACCGAGGCGGCGTGGCGGGCGGCCGCCGCCCACGACGTCCCCCGCATGGTGTTCGTCAGCAAGCTCGACAAGGACCGGGGCGCCTTCGACGCCACCCTCGACGCCCTGCGCGACCGCTTCGGGGCCGGCATCGCCCCCCTGGAGCTGCCCATCGGCACCGAGGCCGGCTTCCGCGGCGTGGCCGACCTCCTGAGCGACACCGCCTACACCTACGCCGACGGGCGGCCGACCACCGGCGAGATCCCGGCCGCCATGGAGGAGCAGGAGCACCGCGTCCACGACAACCTGGTCGAGGGGATCGTCGTCGCCGACGACGCCCTCCTGGAGCGCTACCTGGACGGCGACGTGCCCTCGGTCCCCGAGCTCGAGCGGACCCTGGCCGCCGGGGTGGACGACGCCACCGTCTTCCCCGTCGTGTGCGGGTCGGCCACGGCCGAGATCGCCGTCGACCGGCTGGCCGACTTCATCTGCGAGATCGGGCCGTCGCCGCTCGACCGCCCGCCGGTGACGGTCACGGCCGGCGACACCACCGTCGACGTGGCGCCCGACCCCGACGGCCCGCCACTGGCCTTCGTGTTCAAGACCGTGGCCGACCAGTTCGTCGGCCACCTCTCGATGTTCCGGGTCCTGAGCGGCACCATCCGCGCCGACGACCGCCTGGTGAACAGCCGGTCGGGCGTCGAGGAGCGTCTCCACGCCCTGCTGCGGGTGCGGGGCGTCGAGCAGGAGGCGGTGGCCGAGCTGGTCGCCGGCGAGATCGGCGCCGTCGCCAAGCTCTCGGGCACCCTCACCGGCGACACCCTCGCCCCCCGGGGCCGGCCCGTCGCCGCCGCCCCGCTCCGGCCGCCCGATGCCGTCTACGCCGTCGCCATCACCGCCCGCACCCCGGCCGACGAGGACCGCCTGGGCCCCGCCCTCCACCGGCTGGTCGAGGAGGACCCGGGCATCCGCGTCGAGCGCGACGACGAGACGCACCAGACGCTGCTGCGCGGCGTCGGCGACGCCCACGTGGCCCTCGCCCTCGAGCGGCTGGGGTCGAAGTTCGGCGTCGGCGTCGACACCGAGGACGTCGCCGTCGCCTACCGGGAGACGATCACGGGCCGGGGCGAGGCCGAGGGCCGGCACAAGAAGCAGACCGGGGGCCACGGCCAGTTCGCGGTGTGCACCCTCGTGGTCGAGCCTCGCGAGCGGGGTGCCGGCCTGGCCTTCACCAGCAAGGTCGTCGGCGGCGCCATCTCCAAGAGCTACATCCCCGCCGTCCAGAAGGGCGTCGAGGAGGCCATGGCCCGGGGCGGGCCGCTCGGCCACCCCGTGGTCGACGTCCAGGTCACCGTCACCGACGGCAAGGAGCACGCCGTCGACTCCTCCGAGATGGCCTTCCGGGCCGCCGCCCGCCTGGCCCTGGGCGACGCCCTGGCCGGGGCCGGGCCCTGCCTGCTCGAGCCCATCAGCCGGATCGAGGTCACCACCCCGACCGACGCCCAGGGCGACGTCATGGGCGACCTGACGGCGCGCCGGGGCCGCATCGAGGGCGCCGAGGCCGGCTCCACGGGCGAGCAGGTCATCACCGCCAGCGTGCCGACCGCCGAGATCCGCCGCTACGCGGTCGAGCTGCGCTCGCTCACCGGCGGACGGGGCCGGTTCCGCGTCGAGCCCGTCGGCTACGAGCCCCTCCCCGACCACCTCGTCGAGCAGGCCCGCCGCCACCTCACCGCCGTCGACGCCTGAGCCGCTCACGAGGTGCCAGGCACCTCGTGAGCGCTACTCGCCGGTCTTGAAGGGGACACCCGTGCCGGTGAGCTCGCCGTCGAGGTCGCTCCAGTCCTCGGGGTTGTCCTCGACGAACCAGTCGACCACCTCGCCGTCGACGCCGTCGATCAGCAGCAGGGCCCGGCGCTCGGGCGGGTTCTCGGCCGAGTAGCAGAGGATGCGCCAGGTCGGCCGGCTGCGGAACCCGCGCCAGCCCATCTGGGCCGAGGCGTGGCCCACCGGGAAGCCGACCGTGCGGGTGGCGATGACCAGGGCGTCCTGCTCGTCGACCTCGAGGTCGAAGCCCGACAGCAGGCAGTAGGCGCCCGCCGCGACCAGGGCGGCCGCCGCCCAGAGGAGCCCCTCGTTGACGATGCTGGCGGCGTCGCCCCGCTTGGCCGCCCACAGGGCCACGCACGCCGCGGCCATGGCCAGGTAGAGGTAGCCCGGGACCCGGCGGCGGTTGTTGTTGGGGAAGACGTAGGGCCCGACGAAGCCGGAGACGTCGAGGTCGTCGGGGAGACTGTCGGTGACCTCGTGGTCGGAGGGCACGCCCTCCTCCGGCTCCTCGGGGATCGTCTCGTCATCGGTGGGCACGGATCGACGCTACCGAGCGGGCCAGGCGTCGGTCACCTTGCGGTAGGTGACGGCCAGCGGCTCGGGCAGGACGCGGGTCTCGGCGACCGCCGTCATGAAGTTGGCGTCGGCCGCCCAGCGAGGCAGCACGTGGACGTGGAGGTGGTCGGGGACGCCCGCCCCGGCGGCGCCGCCGAGGTTGAGCCCGACGTTGATGCCGTCGGGCTCGTAGGCGGCCCGCACCGCGGCCACGGCGTCGTGGACGGTGGCCCACAGCTCGGCGCTCTCGGTGGTGTCGAGCCCGGCCAGGTCGGCCACCGCCCGGTTGGGCAGCACCAGCAGGTGACCCGACCCGTAGGGGAAGGCGTTGAGGACGACCGAGACCGTCGGGCCCCGGCGGACCACCTGCGTCTCGGTGTCGGGGAGGTCCGAGGCGAGGATGCGCTCGAACAGGCTGAGGCCCTCGGCGTCGCGCCGGATCTCGGCGTCGTCGGTCGAGATCCGGGTGATGTAGGCCGACCGCCAGCCGGCCCACAGCCGGGCCAGCCCGGGCGACGGCCCCCCGCCGGCCTCGGCCGCGCTGGCCGCGCTGGCCCCGTCGCTCACCGGCCGCCGGCCTGGGCCAGGACCTCGATGCGCAGCCGCTGCTCGAACTCGTCGACCGCCACGCCCCGCTCGACCTCGCCGCCCCGGGGGTTGACCCCGACGGTGCCGGCGGCGACGTCGTCGTCGCCCACCACGAGCACGTAGGGCAACTTCTCGTTCTTGGCCTTGCGGATGCGGTTGCCCAGCTTCTCCGAGGCGTCGACCACGTCGCTGCGGAAGCCCTCGGCCCGGAGCCGGTCGGCAACCCGGTCGGCGTAGGCCACGTGGTCGTCGCGCACGGGCAGGACCCGCACCTGGACCGGCGCGAGCCACGTGGGGAAGGCGCCGGCGTAGTGCTCGACCAGCACGGCGAAGAACCGCTCGATCGAGCCGAACAGGGCCCGGTGGATCATCACCGGCGTGTGCCGGGCCCCGTCGGAGCCCACGTACTCCAGCCCGAAGAGCCCGGGCGTCTGGAAGTCGACCTGGATCGTGGACATCTGCCAGCTCCGCCCGATGGCGTCGCGCACCTGGACCGAGATCTTGGGGCCGTAGAAGGCGGCGCCCCCGGGGTCGGGCACGAGGTTCAGGCCCGACGCCTCGGCCGCCGCCCGGAGCAGCTCGGTGGCCTCCTCCCAGTCCTCGTCGGCGCCGACGAACTTGTCGCTGTCGCCCTTGGTCGAGAGCTCGAGCTCGAAGTCCTCCAGCCCGAAGTCCCGCAGCAGGCCGAGCACGAAGTCCAGCAGGCTGATCAGCTCGCCGGCCATCTGCTCCTTGGTGCAGTAGATGTGCGAGTCGTCCTGCGTCATGCCCCGGACGCGCGTGAGGCCGTGGATCACGCCCGACTTCTCATAGCGGTAGACGCTGCCGAACTCGAAGAGCCGCAGCGGCAGGTCCCGATAGCTCTTCAGCCCCGACCGGAAGATCAGGGAGTGGAACGGGCAGTTCATCGGCTTGGCGTAGTAGTCGACGCCCTCGGCCCCGCCCTCGTCGGCGAAGTGCATGGGCGGGAACATGCCGTCGGCGTACCACTGGAGGTGGCCGGAGATCTTGAACAGGTCGGCCTTGGCGATGTGGGGCGAGTAGACGAACTCGTAGCCGGAGGTCTCGTGGCGGCGTCGCGAGTAGTCCTCCATGATCCGGCGGATGAGGCCGCCCTTGGGGTGGAAGACGGCCAGTCCGGAGCCGATCTCGTCGGGGAAGCTGAACAGGTCCAGCTCGACGCCGATCTTGCGGTGGTCACGGGCGGCGGCCTGCTCGAGCCGCTCGCGGTGGGCGTCGAGCTCGGCCTTCGAGGCCCACGCCGTGCCGTAGATCCGCTGGAGCTGGGGCTTGGACTCGTCGCCCCGCCAGTAGGCGCCGGCGATGCGCGTCAGGGCGAAGTGGCCCAGGTGCGCCTTGGTGTCGGGGACGTGGGGGCCGCGGCACAGATCGATGAAGCCCGGGTAGCCCCGGAACGGCGGCCGCTCCTTGGGCCGGGCCGGCGGGTTCTCGTAGGTGCGGGCGATGCCCGTGCCCGTCACCGACGTCGGGTCCTCGGCCTCGCCGTCGATGATCTCCAGCTTGAAGGGGTGATCGGCGAAGACCTCGCGGGCCCGGTCGTTGTCGATGTCGACCCGCACGAAGGGCTGCGTCTCGGCGATGATCTCCCGCATCCGGGCCTCGATGCGCCCGAGGTCGTCGGGGAGGAACGTGGCCGGCTTGCCGTCGGCCCCGGCCGGCAGCTGGAAGTCGTAGTAGAAGCCGTCCTCGATCACCGGGCCGATGCCGAACGTCGCCCCGGGGAAGAGGTCGAGCACGGCCTGGGCCAGCACGTGGGCCGTGGAGTGGCGGATCGTGAACAGGCCCCGATCGTCGGTCTTGGTGACGATGGCGACCACGTCGCCGTCGTCGAGAGGGTGGGCGAGGTCGCGCTCGACGTCGTTGACGAGGCCGATCACCGCCGCCTTGGCCAGGCCCCGACCGATCGACTCGGCCAGGCCGGCGACGGTGGTCCCCGCGGCCACCTGGCGCGAGGAACCGTCGGGCAGCGAGATCGAGATGTCGGACATGGGAGGACAGTACAGAGCGGCTCCGTTGCGCTGCGCACGCGATCGGGCCGATGGACCTACCCTCCGCCCATGACCGATCCTGGGGAAGACGACGCCTGGGCCGGCGATCGGGTCGCCCGCTGGCTCCGCCAGTCCGAGGGGCTCGAGCGCCAGCTGGCGCCCGTGTCCGAGGTCCTGTTCGGCGCCGTCGGGCTCGCCCCGGGCGAGCGGGTGCTCGACGTCGGGTGCGGCACCGGTCCGACCACCCGCCAGGCGGCCGGGCTGGTAGGCCCGTCGGGCGCCGTCACCGGCCTGGACGTGTCGGCGGACATGCTGGCCGCGGCCGCCGGGGTCGCGGTCCCACCCGGTGCCGCCCCGATCACGTGGACGACCGCCGACGTCGTCGCCTGGTCACCTCCCGACGGCGCCTACGACGCCGTCATCTCGCGCTTCGGCGTGATGTTCTTCTCCGACCCGCCGGCCGCCTTCGCCCACCTGGCGGCGGCGGTCCGTCCCGGGGGCCGCCTGGCGCTGGCCGTCTGGGTCCGCCGCGACGAGTCCGACCTGTTCGGCGTGCCGCTGCACGCCACGCTGGAGGTGCGGCGCCGCCACGGGCTCGACGACCCCGACGGGATCCCCCAGGAGGGCGGGCCGTTCTCGCTGGGCGACGTGGCGGTCGCGATCGCGCTGCTCGAGGGGGCGGGATGGGCCGACGTGACGGGGACGACGCACCAGCTCGCCCTCCCCTTCGGGGGCGGGCTCGCCCCCGAGCCGGCCGCCGGGGCCGCCGCCGACTTCGGGCCGACCCGCATCGCCTTCGAGGACCTGGCCGACGACGTCCGGGCCGAGGCGCGGGCGGCCATCGCCGACGCCTTCCGATCGCACGTCGATGCCCGTGGCCACGTCGTGCTCGGCGGGCGCATCAACCTCCTGACCGCCCGTCGAGCCTGACGCCCGCCGGCCTCGCCGCCGCCGCCCGACGAGGTGGATCGCCAGCGACACCACGCCACCGAGGGCCAGGCCGCCGGCCATGGCCACCAGCGGGTTCTCCGACACCTGGCCGCCGACGGAGCCGAGAGCCACGCCGTTGGCGGCCCACAGCAGCGCGCCCACCGTCGCCGCCCCCAGGAACCGACGGGGCCGCAGCCCGAGGTAGCCGGCCGAGAAGGTGGTGGCGGTGCGTCCGCCGGGCACGAACCGGGCGGTGACGATGACCTGCTCGCCCCGGCTCTCCAGGTGGCGCCGGGCCCAGGCCAGCATCCGGCCCGGCCGGCCGGTCACCTCGGCGGGGTCGCGCCAGCGCCGCCGGGCCATCCGCCCGAGGCCGAACGAGCAGAGGTCGCCGATCAGGGCGCCGGCGGCGGCCACGGCGAAGACGGCGACGGGGTCGAGATCGCCGTTGGTGGCGAGGGCGGCGGCCACGATCACGACCGACTCGCTGGGCAGCACCGGGAACACCGCGTCCAGCGCCGAGAGCCCGAAGACGACGAGGTAGGCCCAGGCGGCGAGGGAGGCGAGACCGGCGACGTCGAGCACGAGGTCGACCGTACGGACGCAACCGGTTGCCGTGAACCGTGGGACCCCCCCAGGCCGTGGTGGGGCCAGCCCCCCTCCGGGCGCGCCCCGCGGTCCGGTGTCATACAGTGCCGGTGCTCGCCGCGCACCGGGAGGGGCCCCATGGCCGCAGACGGATACGACACCGACGACATCGGTGGCGCCCGCCCGGCGCCACCGCCGCCCCCACCGCAGGCGCCGTCGGACTGGGCGTCGGTCGTGCACGCCTCGGCGTGGTCGGATCTGGCCCGGCTGGGCCGCTGGACCGGCGGGAGCACGGCGATCAAGGTCGGGCAGGACCCCTCGCCGTACTTCGCGCCGGTCGCGTCGCAGTCGCTCGGCCGGGGGGCCACACCCGCCCCGATCTACGTCGTGGCCCACGGGTGGGCGCCCGGCTACCGGTCGGTGGTCGACCAGGCCGGCGGGAGCATCTGGTGGTGGAGCCCGGGCGCCCAGGTCGCCGGCCGGTGGGCGTCCGACTGGTGCTGGGCCCCGGTCGTCGGGCCGCCCGTCCGGTCGCGCCGCCCCGGCCTCATCGTCGACTCCACCGGCGTCGTCCAGCAGATCGTCGCCTTCGACAGCACGGCGACGGTCCTCGCCTACTCCTGGATCGACGACTCGGCGACGGACAGCGGGACGCTCAACCTGGCCGAGGTCTACCGATCGGAGGCCTACACGCACCTGAACGGGATCCGGCTGGCCAACGCCCTCGAGAACGCCATCGCCCCCTCCTTCTTCGCCGCCGGCGGAGAGATCCGCCTGCTCGGGCACAGCCACGGGTCCCGGGTGGCCACCGTGGCAGCGATGACGCTCCAGCAGCGGGGGCACGCGGCCACCCACCTGTCGATCCTCGACTCACCGGAGTGGGAGCCGACCCTCGCGGTGAACGGCGCCAACCTGCTGGGGTTCTACCTGGATCAGCTGGACATCGGCGATCCGTCGGGGTCCGCCGGGGGGATGTACGTCGACAGCTACGCCTCCTACTTCGGGGTCACGTACACCTCGGCCGACCCGAGCTCACCGATCGGGAACGTGGTCCAGGTCGGCCTCAACCCGAGCCCCGTCTACGGCTCCGTCGACCCCAGCGACTGCCACACCTATGCCGCCGCCTGGTACGGCGGGGCGGCGGCCGGCGCCGCCGCGGCTCAGGACCCACCCCTCGGGCTGGCCTGGCCGCCGGTGCCCCAGCCCCACACCCCGACGATGAACCAGCGGTGGGGCGCGCCCGGCCAGGACCAGTGGCTCCTCACCGCCGGCGCCTCCCGGTACCCGACCTACCGGTACGCCTACCACCCCCTGGCCGTGACCACCGAGGCCACCCAGGGCGCCGTCACCGTCGCC
>DASYLG010000483.1:0-3226 GCA_036009685.1 Iamia sp.
GCCCACCCGCTGGCGCTGGCCGCCCGAGAGCTGGTGGGGGTAGCGGTCGCGGTACTCGCCGGGCGGCAGGCCCACCAGGTCGAGGAGCTCGTCGGTGCGGGTGCGGATGCGGGTCTTGTCCCAGCCGAGCAGGCCCGGGACGGTGCCGATGTTGTCGCCCACGGTCTGGTGGGGGAACAACCCGACCTGCTGGATGACGTAGCCGATGCGACGCCGGAGGCCGACGGGGTCGACGTCGGTGACGTCCTCGCCGTCGAGGAGGATCCGGCCCGACGTGGGCTCGATCAGCCGGTTGATCATCCGCATGGTGGTGGTCTTGCCGCACCCCGATGGGCCCACGAGCATGCAGATCTCGCCCTCGCGGACCTCGAGGCTCAGGTCGCGCACGGCCACCTGGCCGTTGTCGTAGCGCTTGGTGACGGTGTCGAGGGTGATCATCGGGGGCCCTCCCGAGGGCTGGGTGGCTGCCGGCGCCGTGACCCATTCCCATCGGGAAGGCCTGAATCCCGATCGGTTTCGTTGGCATTGGCTGGTCGGCAGGCTACCGTCACGCCGGATCCCACCATCTGACCCAACGACCGCGACGTGGCGGTCGATCGGCCGGCAACCCGGGGCGCGTACGACGACGCGGGAGGGCACCGTGCAGGACCACCCAGCGAGAGTCCAGGCGTGACCGCGCTCGTGCTGGCGGTCGGCAACACCGAGAAGTGGTGGTGGGGCGAGTGGGTCGGCCGCGAGGCGAACCGCGACGTCATCTGGACCGCCACCCGCGAGCACGTGATCCTCACCGTCGGGGCGGTGCTGATCGGCCTGGTGATCGCCATCCCGGCCTCGATCGCCGTGGTCCGCCACCCGCGTCTCAAGGGCGTCGTGCTGGGCGTCTCCGGCGCCCTCTACACCATCCCCTCGCTGGCCCTCTACGGGGTGCTGGTGCCCTACACCGGCCTGTCGCGCACCACCGCTCTCGTCCCGCTCGTCCTCTACACCCTGCTGATCCTGGTCCGGAACACGGTCACCGGGCTGGAGCAGGTGCCCGAGGAGGTGCGGGACGCGGCCGACGGCATGGGCCTCAGCCGCCGCCAGCGTCTGTGGAAGGTCGAGATGCCGCTCGCCCTCCCGTCGATCATGGCCGGCATCCGCATCGCCACGGTCAGCACCATCGGCATGCTCACCATCGCCGCCCTCGTCGGCCTGGGCGGGCTGGGCCAGCTGATCCTCACCGGCCTCAACCGTCCGGTGCGCACCGCCGTCACCGTGGGCGTGGTCCTCTCGATCGCCCTGGCCGTCGGCGCCGACGTGGGCCTCGCCCTGCTGGGCCGGCGGCTCGCCCCCTGGTCGGTCCGTCGCCGCCGGGCCCGCCGAGCCGGGGATGAGGCGATCGATGCCGCCGACCAGGTCGCCATGTTGCCCGACGGGGCGGTCGCCGCATGAGCCTGCTCGCCGGCGTGTTGGCCCAGACCTCCTCCGACGACGACAACCTGATCGTCCAGACCCTCGACTTCCTGCGCGACCAGGCGAACTACCGGGGCAACGGCGGCATCACGACCCGCATCCTCGAGCACGTCCAGATCTCGTTCGTGGCCGTGGTCGCCGCCGTCGTCATCGCCGTGCCCATCTCGCTGTGGCTGGGCCACAAGCGGCGCTTCGGCCTGCTCGTCATCAACATCTCCAACGTGGGCCGGGCCCTGCCCAGCTTTGCCATCCTGGTGGTGGGCAACCAGCTCCTCGGCCTCGACGAGAAGCCGGTGATCGGCCTGGTGAGCGTGTTCCTCGCCCTGCTGGCGCTGGCCATCCCCCCGATCGTCACCAACACCTACGTGGGCATCTCCGAGGTGTCCGACGACGTGCGCGACGCGGCCCGGGGCATGGGCCTGTCCGAGGGCCAGATCCTCCGCCGGGTCGAGATCCCCCTGGCCATCCCGCTGATCATGGCCGGCGTCCGCACCACCACCGTCCAGGTCGTGGCCACCGCCACCATCGCCGCCCAGCTGGGCGCCGGCGGCCTGGGGCGGTTCATCATCGACGGCTTCGCGACCCGCTCCAGCGGCGGCTTCGTCAAGGTCATCGTCGGTGCCCTGCTGGTCGCCCTGATGGCCCTCGCCACCGAGCTGGTGCTGGGCGGTGTCCAACGGGCGCTCACCCCCAAGGGCCTCCGCTCCGAGCGCCGGGCCCGCCACTCGCCCGACCCGGACGAGCCCACCGAGATCGCCTCGTCGCCCGCCGACGAGCCCGCCCTGGTCGGGGCCTCGTAGCCCCCGCCGGTATCCATCCCCCGACCTGACCCACCGAAAGGCACCCACCGTGACGACCACCCGACGGCTCCTGGCCGCCGCCCTCCTCATCCCGCTGCTCGCCCTCGCGGCTACCGGCTGCACCGACAGCGACGACGACGAGAACACCTCCGACTCGGGCTCCGACACCACCGAGGCCGGCGAGAGCGACGAGCCGGCCGCGGCCGAGTTCACCTTCCGCCCCCTCGACGTCGGCGGCCCCAACACCAAGGCCGCCCTCGAGAACGGCGACATCGACATCGCCCTCCTCTTCTCCAGCGACGGCGCCATCGCCGCCAACGACTGGGTCGAGCTCGAGGACGACAAGGGTCTCCAGCAGGCCGAGAACTTCGTGCCCGCCATCCGCACCGAGGTCACCAACGACGAGATCGCGGCCGTGCTCGACACGGTGAGCGAGGCCCTGACCGACGAGATCGTCCGCGACTCCGTGGCGGCCGTGGCCATCGACGGCGACAACCCCGAGGACGTGGCGGCCACGATCCTCGAGGACATCGACGTCTCGGGCCTCTCGGCCAGCGGTGAGATCACCGTCGGCAGCGCCAACTTCGCCGAGTCCAACATCGTGGCCCAGCTCTACGGCCAGGCCCTCGAGGCCGCCGGCGTCAGCGTCACCTTCACCCCCGAGATCGGCGCCCGCGACGCCTACATCCCTGCCCTCGAGAACGGCGACATCGACCTCGTCCCCGAGTTCACCGGCTCGCTCGCCGTGTTCCTCGACGGCGAGGCCGAGGTCAGCGCCGAGCCCGAGGAGGCGCTGGAGACCGCTCGTGGCCTGGCCGAGGAGCGGGGCATCACCCTGCTCGGGATCGCCCCCGCCCAGAGCGCCAACACCTTCGTCGTCACCCAGGAGACGGCCGAGGAGTACAGCCTGACGACGGTGTCCGACCTGGCTTCGGTCGAGGACCCGCTGGTCCTGGGGGGTCCGCCGGAGTGCC
>DASYLG010000484.1:0-7145 GCA_036009685.1 Iamia sp.
GCACACGGTTCGGCATCTAGATGCCGAAGGTGGCCTTCTCGACCTTGGCGATGGCGGTCTCGTCGCCGGTGAGCTCCACGGCGGCGTCGGTCTTGCGGCCGTAGAGGTACAGCAGGATCTCGACCGGGTCGCCGGTCACGACGGCTCCGTCGCCCCTCCCGCTGGCCCGGACCGGGTCGTGGCCGGGGCGGACCAGCTCGAGCCCGGTCGAGCCCAGCTTCCCGGGGGCCACCAGCAGCCGGGCGGCCCGGCGCAGGAGCGACCAGACGGCGTCCTGGAGCTCGGCGTCGTCGGGGCGGGGACCACCACCGGCCGGGCGGCGGACGTCCTCGTGGTGGACGACGTACTCGATGGTGTTGGCCAGCCGGCCGACGGGGCGGATCGCCATCGGGCCGAGGGGCGGGCCGGTGCGGACCCGCTGGACGACGCCCTCGTAGCCGTGGCGGTCGAGCTCGCGCTCCATCAGCTTCTCGGTGGTGCCCTCGAAGCGGCCCCCGAAGAGGATGCCGGGACCGGCCAGGGGGTTGCGCTCGCGGACCACGAGGTGGGCGGCCAGGTCGGCCGTCGTCCAGTCGCCGCACAGGGTCGGGGCGTCCGGCCCCACCTCCAGGAACAGATCGCACAACGCGGAGCGCTCGCGCTGGTCGGTGTCGAGGGCCATGGGGGAACCATAAGGCTGGCGTGGCAGGATCGACGGATGGCCAAGCAGCCCGACATGCAGATCGACACGGACACCCGCTACCAGGTGGTGTTCAGCACCGACAAGGGTGACATCACCGCCGTGCTCGACCCCGCCCTCGCCCCCCAGACGGTGAACAACTTCGTCGTCCAGGCCCGCGCCGGGTTCTACGACGGGCTCACCTTCCACCGGGTCGTCCCCGGCTTCGTGATCCAGGGCGGCGACCCCAAGGGCACCGGCACCGGCGACGGCGGCTACAAGTTCGCCGACGAGCCCGTCCGGGCCGACTACATCCTCGGCGCCCTGGCCATGGCCAACGCCGGACCCAACACCAACGGCACCCAGTTCTTCATCTGCATCGAGGACTGCACCCGCAAGCTCGACAAGCTCTACAACCTGTTCGGCTTCGTCACCAGTGGCATCGAGGTCGCCCAGGCGATCGAGAAGGGCGACAAGATGAACACGGTCACCGTCACCGAGAAGGTGGATTGACACCCCGGTGGCCGGTCTGAACCTGGCCGCCGCCTACGAGGCCATCGCCGCCGCGGTCCCGGACCGCCCGGCGCTGGTCTGGCGGGGCACCACCTGGACGTGGGCCGAGGTGGCCGAGCGCACGGCGCGCCTGGCCGGGGTGCTGCGCGCCCACGACGTCGGCCCCGCCGCCACCCCGGTGGCCGAGGGCTGGGAGTCGCCCCACGACCACGTCGCCCTCGTCCTCCTCAACGGCAACGAGTACCTCGAGGGGATGGTCGGGTCGTGGCGGGCCCGGGCCGCGTCGGTCAACATCAACTGGCGCTACACCGCCCCCGAGATGGCCGAGGTCCTGGCCGATGCCCGCGCCGCGGCGGTCGTGTACCACGGCCGCTACGCGGCGGTGGTGGGCGAAGCGCTGGCGCTGCTGCCGTCGCCTCCTCGGCTCGTGCTCCACGTCGACGACGGCACCCCGGACGCCCGGCTCCCCGGGGCGCTCGCCTACGAGGACGCCCTCGCCGCCGCCACCCCCCTGCCGCCCGACCCGGACTGGTCCGGCGACGACCGCTACATCGTCTACACCGGCGGCACGACGGGCCGGCCCAAGGGCGTGCTGTGGCGTCAGGACGACTTCGCGGCGACGTGCCTCGGCATCACCGGCACCCCCTCGTCGCTGGCCGAGCGGGCCGCGGCGCGGGGGCCACTGCGGACCCTGCCGGCCGCCCCCTTCATGCACGGTGCGGCCCACTGGAACGCCATGAGCGCCTGGCTGGCCGGCGGCACGGTCGTCGTCCAGGACACGGTCGACCGCTACGACCCGGCCGACGTGATCGCCACCTGCATCCGCGAGGAGGCCACCGCCCTCCTGATCGTGGGGGACGCCTTCGCCCGGCCCCTCGTGGAGGAGCTCCGGACCCACCCGGTCACCGTCCCGCTCCGGCACGTCCTCACCGGCGGCACGATCCTGTCGGCACCGGTGAAGCAGGCGCTCATCGAGCTGGTCCCGGGCGTGCGGATCGTCGACGTCCTCGGCTCGTCGGAGACCGGGCGCCAGGCGGTCACCTCCTCGTCCTCGGAGGCGAAGGCGACGTCGGGGACGTTCCGGCCCGAGGCCACGACGGTCATCGTCGACGCCGACCGCACCCACGTCCTCGATCCCGGCGACGACACCATCGGCTGGCTGGCCCAGGCCGGCCGTGTGCCGCTCGGGTACCTCAACGACCCCGAGAAGACGGCGGCGACGTTCCCGACCATCGACGGGACCCGCTACTCCGTGGCCGGCGACCGGGCCCGCTGGCGGCCCGACGGCACGGTCGAGCTGCTGGGCCGGGAGGCCGCCGTCATCAACACCGGGGGCGAGAAGGTCTACGCCGAGGAGGTGGAGATGGCCCTCGCCCACCACCCGGGCGTGGCCGACTGCCTCGTCGTGGGCCGGCCCCACGAGCGCTTCGGCAGCGAGATCGTGGCCGTCGTCGCCGCCCGCCCCGGCGCCAGCGTCGAGGTCGAGGATCTCCGGGCCGTGGCCGCCGACCATCTGGCCGCCTACAAGCTCCCTCGCGCCGTGGTCCTGGTCGACGCCATCTCCCGCAGCCCCAGCGGCAAGCCCGACTACGCCTGGGCCCGCGAGCAGGCCGTCGCCGCCCTCGACGTCTGACCCCACCGTTCCCGGCACGGAAGTGCCGGGATATCGGGCACTTCCGTGCCGACTATGGGGCGAGCGAACCCCGGTAGGGTGACCGATGTCATGTCGGCGTCCCGACCGTCCGCCCCCGTGCCCCTCCGGCCCCTGATCGCGGCCTCGTGGGCCCGCAGCGCCCGGAGCGGGGTGCGGCCCGACCGCCTCGACCCGGCGGCGGCCGACGACGTGGCCGTGGGCGGGCGGCTCTCGACCCTCGCCACCCCGGTGCTCGACCGGCTCGGCCGCCACCTCGACGACACCCGGGCCACCCTCGTGCTCACCGACGCCCGGGCCCGGGTCCTCGACCGGCGGGCGGGCATGACCGGCCTGGCCGACGTGCTCGACGAGGTCGGGCTGGTCCCCGGCCACTCCTACGCGGAGGACGCCGTCGGCACCAACGGCATGGGCACCGCGGCCGAGGAGCGCCGGCCCGTCACCGTCGTCGGCGAGGAGCACTACG
This sequence comes from Iamia sp., assembly GCA_036009685.1. Classification (GTDB taxonomy): domain Bacteria; phylum Actinomycetota; class Acidimicrobiia; order Acidimicrobiales; family Iamiaceae; genus Iamia. Next base: position 3,289 of record DASYLG010000484.1, read on the forward strand.
CCGAGTCCCTCCGCGGCCTCACCTGCGTCGGCGTGCCCGTCGTCCACCCGGTCACCGGCCGGCTCGAGGGGATCGTCGACCTCACCTGCTTCAACGACGACGCCGGGCGCTGGATGACCCCGCTGGCCATGGAGGTGGCCCACGCCGTCGAGCGGCAGCTGGCCGAGGCCGCCACCCACACCGAGCAGGCCCTCCTGGCGGCCTTCGTGGCCCGCAGCCGACGGACCTCGACGCCGATCGTCGCCGTCACCGCCGACATCGTCCTGACCAACCCGGCGGCCGCCCGCCTCCTGGCCCCGCAGGATCACCAGCAGCTCTGGGAGGTCGTCTCGGCCCTGGGTTCCACCGAGCTGGCGGCCAAGGTCGCCCTGGCCGACGGGTCGTCGGTCCAGGCCCGGTTCGAGCCGGTGGAGGTCGGTCGGCTCACCGCCGGCGCCGTGATCGCCCTCGACCGCATCAGCGACGAGGCCCTGGTCGCCCACCGCCGGCGCCGCTCGACGGCCCGAGTCGAGCCGACCGCCGTCCGTGGCCCGGCGTTCCATGGCGATGCTATGCATAGCGGCGCTATGCAACGGGGAGCACTCGATCACTCCACCGCGGTCGGGGCGAGCCCGGCGTGGCGGCGGGCGGCGCGGGAGCTGGCCCGGGCGGTGGACGGCGGGGCCACGGTCGTCCTCCGCGGACCGAGCGGGGCCGGCAAGCTCACCCTGGCCCGGGCCCAGCTGCCCGACGCCGTGGTGCTCGACGCCACCCGGGCCGTGATCGACGGGCCCCAGGCGTGGCTCCGACAGGCGGCCGCCCACCTGGCCGGGGCCGAGCCGGTCGTCGCCCGCCGGGTCGACCTCCTCGACGCCGCCACCGCCATGGGCCTGGCGACGCTGCTCCACGGCGCCCCCGACGCCACCGTCGTGGCCACCGCCGTCGACGGGGCCGGCGAGCCCGGTCTCCTCCACGGCTTCGGCGCGGTGGTGGCCGTGCCCGGCCTCGACGCCCGGCTCGACGACCTGCCCGCTCTGGCCCGGGCCCTGGTGGGGCGGATGCTGCCGTCGGAGACGCCGGCGATCGCCCCCGAGGCGCTCCAGGCCCTCGCCCGGGCCGAGTGGCCGGGCCAGGTCCGCCAGCTCGAGCAGGTGCTGCGTCACGCCCTGGCCCAGCGCACCCAGGACCGGATCCTCCTCGACGACCTCCCCACCGCGGTCCGGGCCGTGGCCCACCGGCGCCGGCTCACACCCCGCGAGCAGCGCGACTGCCAGGCCATCACCGCCGCCTTGGCCGACGCCGAGGGCAACAAGGTCCTCGCCGCCGAGCTCCTCGGCCTGTCCCGCTCCACCCTCTACCGCAAGATGTCCGCCTTCGGCCTCGACCTCGACCGCCGGGCGTACTGACGCCTCTCAGCCGCAGCGTTCGTAGAGGACGTAGAAGTCGGTCTCGGGGTTGAGGGGGCAGAACTGGTCGGCGACGACCTGGTTGGGGGCGTCGGAGCCGAAGAGGCGGGAGTCGTTGGGCTCGCTCCACGGATCCCAGACGTGGGACAGGATCAGGTAGTCGGAGCCGGCGACCTCGTCGGCCAGGCCGGAGTCGTCGGCGTTGGCGATGCCGGGGTCCATCTCGATGTAGTAGGTGGCCGGCGTGGCCTCGGGGAACAGGTAGTAGAAGTACGCGTCGCTGTAGGGCGTCTTGCGGAGATCCGCGGTGCCGACGAAGAGCCGGTCGCCGGGCTGGATGCGGGCGGCCAGGTCGTCGGTGACGGCTTGGGCGGAGTCGGCGATGTTCGGGGCGCCGAGGAAGAAGGTCCGGTCGCCGTGGCGGACGTCCCAGCCGAAGTAGTCGCCCTCGAGGTTCTGGCGGGTCAGGTCGACCCAGGTGCGGGTGGTGTAGGCGGGGATGGCCAGCACGACGACCAGCAGCGGCAGCAGACCCAGCGCCAGGCGCGCCGGACCGCGCAGCCGGTCCCCACCGCGCCGGGCCGCCCACCACTCGCCCCACTGCACGAAGGCGACCGGCAGGAACACCATCGACACGCACGACACCCACGCCAGGTGGGTCGTGTCGGGACGCTGGAGGGCCTGGGGCAGCAGCCCGAACCCGAAGGCACCGACCACCACGAGGATGCGGCTGCGCATCGAGATCGGGTCGCGCCGCATGGCCACGATGCCGGTGGCCAGCAGGGCCAGGGCGGACAGCGGCAGGGCCAGGAACCACAGCGTGACCTGGGCCGACGCCCGCACCATCGGCACCGGCCACTCGGGCACCCGCAGCTGGGCCACTGCCTGGAGGATGCCGTCGTTGCGGTCCCACGACGGGGGGATGGGCAGGTGGCGGCCACCCCGCAGGTCGAACACGGGCTGGAGGAACATGCCCTCGAACACGTTGCCGGGACCGGCCATCACGAGGTGCACGAGGATCGGCGCCACGCCGAGGAGCACCCCACCCACGAGCGGCACCAGCAGGTCGCGGCTCCAGCGTCGCCACAGCAGGGCCAGGCCGGCCAGCCCGATGCCGACCACCAGGTCCGGCCGCCAGAGCAGGGCCAGCCCGAGGACGACCCCGCCGAGGACGAGCCGGAGGCGGGCGCCCTCCTCCCCCGCCTCGAGTCGCTGGGCGCCGAGCAGGGCGACGGAGAACCCGATCAGGCCGAGGGCCACGCCGCCGTTCCACGCCAGGGCGGCGAGCCCGATGGGCGTGATGACGAGCAGGACGCCGAGGAGCCCGCACACCGTCGCCACCCGGCGCCCCCACGGGAGGGCCAGGCGGAAGAGGGCGAAGATGATGCCGAGGTGCTGGACCAGGCCGTAGAACCGCTCGGCCGCCAGCGTGGTGCCGGCGATCTTGAACCACGCCGCCAGGCTCCAGAGGCTGGCCGGTCCGTAGAGGTGGAGGAAGTCGCGGTTGGGGATGTCGCCGGCGAGGACCCGCTCGGGGAAGACGAGCATGAAGCCCTCCTCCATGGGCGGGCCCTGGTACTGGAAGAGGGTCGGCAGCGGGAGGGCGATGGCCAGCCCGACGAGGACGACGGCCAGGACGGTGCCCCGGTGCCCGGCCACCAGCGCCGTGCGCACGCCGCGCAGGGCCTCCCACCCGGCGCGGGGCGAGACCGGCTCGGGCCCGTCGTCGCGGCGGCGGTCGGCAGGATGCCCGACGGGGTGCTCGACGACGGTCACGGAGCGACCTCGACCCCGTCGTCGGCCGCATCGCCATTGCGGCGATCGGTCACGTGCACCAGCGCCACGGCCGCCGCGATCAGCAGGGCCAGCTCGAGCGGGGTGCGGAAGCGGATGGCGCCGTAGGCGTAGACGGTGGTGACCAGGACCATCAGCCCGAGCGAGACCAGGGGCCAGACCAGCACCCCCCGGCGGCGGAGCAGCACCAACCCGGCCAGGCCGATGGGGGCGAAGCTCCACCACGCCCACTGGCCGGCGCGCGAGGCCCCATCGGGCCGGCCCTCGATCCGCATGAGCACGACGTTCTGGCCGGGACGGAACAGATCGACCTCGCGCAGGATCCGGGCCGCCACGACCTTGGGGATCTCGCCCTTGTGGGCCCGGGCGTAGGCCTCGCCCCTGTCCCGCCAGTAGCGGGCCTTCTCGGCCTCGTTGCCGGGAGGCTCGCCCGTGACCTGGCGCTCCAGCTCCTGGCAGTTGAACGACCAGTAGCCCAGCAGCGGTCCGCCGTAGCTCTCGGGACAGTTGGCGTAGTAAAGGACCTCGTCGCCGTTGGTGGACAGGACCACGAACGTCCCGAAGGCCCGCTGGTTGCGGATCGTCCACGGTGCGAACAGCACCAGGCCGACGAGCCCGACGACGGCGATGGTGCGGATCTTGGGCCACCACGCCACACCCCGGCGGAACAGCACCAGC
>DASYLG010000485.1:0-4029 GCA_036009685.1 Iamia sp.
GGATCACCTCCTCCGATGCGGGCGTCCCGGTCCTGGTGGCCGAGCACGTCTTCCCCGGGCTGCGCAGCGCCTTCACCGTCGACCTGCCCCGCCTGGGCCCGGCCTCGATGGCCCCCAGCGGTCTCCGGCTGGTCGACGACAGCACCCGCCGCTGACGGGCCGGCCGCCCCCACGTCGAGAGGGTGGGCGCCGGAGCGGTCGTGTCAGACTCGACCGGTGCGCACCCTGACCGTCGCCCTCCTGCTGACCGGTCTCGTGCTGGCCGGGTGTGGTGGCGACGACGGCAAGGACGAGGAGCGGGCGCAGCTCGTCGACTCGCTCGGCTTCCTCGAGACGGACCTCGGGCTCACCGATGACGAGGTCGCCTGCACGGCCCGCACCATCGAGGAGGAGCTGGGGGACGACGACCTCGACGAGCTGGCCGCCCAGGTCCGCCGGGTCGACGAGGGCGAGGTGGCGCTGGCTGACCTGCCGGAGGACGTCTCGACCACCCTCACCGAGTCGATCACGTCGTGCGCAGGGACATCGTGAGGCGGGTCATCGTGGCGCTGGCGGTCCTCGCCGTGCTCGTGGTCGGAGGGCTGGTCCTCGCGTCGCGGGGCGGCGAGGACACCGGCCCCACCACCGAGGCCGACCTGGCCCGCATCCTGCGGGAGGATCGCGACCTCACGCGCGAGGTGGCGGACTGCATGGCGGGTCAGGCCTTCGACCGGCTGAGCGAGGACGAGCTGGACGAGCTGAGGGAGCGCGAGGCCGACGACGAGCTGGCGCCCGAGCTGCGGCGCAAGCTGGAGGCGACGGTCGCCCCGTGCGCCTCGGCCGGATCGTGACGACGACGCGCCGGCGGGCCCTCGCCGTCCTGGTGGTGGCCCTGCTGGGCCTGGCCGGGGCCTGTGGCGTCGAGGTGCCCGACGACGTGGCCGAGGACCTGCGGGAGACGACGACCACCACCGACGACGCCCCCTCGACCACCGAGACCCCCACCAGCGACGACGAGCTGGAGCAGGCCCTCATCGACAACGGCTACACGCTGGCCGAGGCCGAGTGCGGGGCCGAGAACCTGCGGGACCAGCTGGGCGAGGACGAGGTCCGGTCGATCGTCGACGCCGAGACCATCGAGGACATCTCGGCCAGCACCGCCCGCGCCTTCGCCGACGCCCTCCGCCCCTGCGTCGAGGACGGCGCCGAGGGCGACGGCGGCTCGGACGGACCCGGGTCCGGTGACGACGACCCGGACGGAGGCGACGGCGACGGCATCGGCGGGGGCATGCCCGACTTCGGCGACGACAGCGAGGGCGACGTCAGCCGCTCCCGCTTCCTCTCGGGCCTCATCAGCGCCGGCATCGGCGACGAGGAGGCCCGGTGCGTCGTCGACCGGGTCTACGCCGAGCTGGATCAGGAGGACATCAACACCCTGTTCCACGCCGCGACCGAGGACGACATCCCCGACGAGCTCCTCGATGCCATCAGGGACATCACCGAGGACTGCGTGCAGTAGGTCAGTCGCGCAGGGGCCAGGGCTCGACGCGGCGGCCGCGGTGGGAGCGGCGATCGCCCAGGGCCCAGGCGCGGCGCCACGCGCTGGCGTCGGGGCCGGACAGGGGCGGGGACTGGCCGGCGTGGGCGCGCTGGCGGGCCGTGAACCAGTCGCCGCTGACCTCGTCGGCCAGGGCCGTGACGGCGGCCTCGATCTCGGTGGCCAGCACCCGCATGTCGGTGTCGGGGCCGGGCCGGATCGGCGTCCCGAAGGTGACCCGGGTCTTGCCCGGGACCAGCTTGGACGTGCCCTTGGGCAGGATGCGGCCCGTGCCCTCGATGTGGACGGGCACGACGGGGACGCCGCAGCGCACGGCCAGGAAGGCGGCGCCGGCCCGGAACGGCTGGGCCCACCCGTCGGGGCTGCGCCCACCCTCGGGGAAGATCACCATGCTCCAGCCGTCCTCGATCAGCTCGGTGGCCAGGGCGGTGGAGCGTCGGGTCACCTTGGTGCGCTCGATGGGGATGGCGTTGAGGGCGAGGGCCGAGAGGGTGGCCTTGACCCGGGTGTCGAAGAAGTAGTCGGCCGCGCCGCCGGCGAAGGCCCGGTGGCGCCAGGGCTCGGGGAGCGAGGTGAGCAGCAGGCCGGCATCGAGGTGGCTGTGGTGGTTGGCGGCGAAGATCGCCGGGCCGTCGAGCCCGACGAGGCGGTCGTAGCCCCGGCGCTCGGGGTCGGCGACGGCCTTGATCAGCGGGCGGACGGCGCCCTCGAGCAGGGCCAGCCGGCCGAGCCGGGCGGCGGGGGAGCGGGCCCAGTCGGTGTCGTAGCCGGCGCCCAGCTTCTGCTCCTTGGGGAGGGGCTCGACCCCACCGGGCAGCGTCGGCGCCCGCAGCGGGAACTCGGCCGCCTTGAGCGCGGCCGACGGCTTGGGCAGCCGCCGCTGCACCTGCTGCGCGGTCCGCAGGGCGATCTCGAGGCGCTTGGGCCCGGTGCGCTTGGAGGGCATCAGGCGACGACCATCACGTCACGTCGGCCATGACGATGGGCGGGTTGTGGAGGTGGGTGACCGTGGGCGCCGGCCCGACGGTGTCGGTGGCCATCTCGAGGGCGTCCTGCAGGGTGCTGGCGGGCCGGAAGCCCAGCCGGCGCACGGCGCGGGTGTCGCCGCCGACGATGATCACCGAGCCCAGGTGCTGGAGGGCGTGGGCACCCCAGTACCACATGTAGAACGGGTGGACGCCGTGGTAGGCGTGGCTCGTCCGGTACAGGTGGCGGTACCACTCGTCCTCGGCGTAGCGCTTCTCGTAGGTCTCGGCGATGACCTTCGGATCGGTGGTGTCGGCCAGCACCTCCTCGAAGAAGTCGATGTACGAGGGGTGGTGGACGGGGTGGAACTCCCACGGCGTCGGGTGGCTCATGATGAGCACGCCGCCCTCGCGCACCAGGGGCTTGCCCCGGTACATGTTGAAGAAGTACCCGAGCCCCAGGCACATGACCAGGATCGGGTTCATGATCGAGTTCACGTTGTAGGGGCAGATGTAGGGCAGCCCCATGGTGAGCACGTCGGTCTGGCCCTCGACGGGGACGATGTGCTGGGCGAAGCAGTGCTCGAGGGTGCGCTCGTGCACGGGCTCCACCGCGCCGGCGGTGACCGACGTGACGCCGTAGGGCGCCTCGTGGTTCATGAACAGCTTGCGGCGGGTCGAGCTCGACATGCGGTCGAGGCCCGCCTTCATCCCCATGAAGGTGATGCGGTCCTTGGTCGACCACTCCCACTCGCGCTTCTGGAGGACCGACAGCGGGCCGGTGGCGCCGAAGGTGTCGGTGTTGAGCGTCGTCTCGATCTGGAAGACGTTGACGCCGGCATCGGCGATGACCTGGCCCATCCGCCAGTTGGCGTGGTGGAGCTCGGAGGCGTGCCGGTCCATGAACGACCTGGAGTGCTCCATGGTGGCCGGGTTGTGGTGGTGGCGGATCGAGCGGTAGCTGGCCAGCCCGGTGGCGACGCTCTTGTGGCCGCCGTCCATGGAGACGATGTTGATGTTGACGTAGACGAGGAGGTCGGACTCGGCGGCGTGCTTGTTGATCTCCACCTCCTCGCCGTGCTTGGTGTCGCCCAGGTAGGCGAGGTCGTCGGGGTCCTCGGCGTCGTGGTTGTAGAGCCGGCCCTCGGGCTCGAAGGCGTCGTAGACCCGGTCGCCCACGGCGTGGCGCAGCTCGTGCTCGGTCATGCGCCGGTGCAGGGCGAGGGCGGCGATGATGCGGACGTCGTCGACGCCGGCGGCCGCAGCGCGATCGAGCACGGCCTCGATGACCCGCTGGCGGATGTCGGGCCGCTTCATCTTGGGCAGCGGCAGCGAGACGTCGTCGAAGGCGATGACCAGCTTCATGCCGGCGAACAGGCGCGTGCTGAGCGGGTCCGAGTCGAGCGGGTGGTCGAGGGCGTCGTCGATGGCCTGCGTGACGCTCTTGAGCGGGTCGAGCGGCTCGGCCGGGTAGATGATCCGGCTGCGCCCGGGGGGCAGCTTCTCCAGGCGGAACGACTCGCCGTG
>DASYLG010000486.1:0-2236 GCA_036009685.1 Iamia sp.
GTGGAGCTGGTGTACGAGAACGTGCTCGGTCGTCCCGGTGAGGGCGACGGGGTGGCGTTCTGGACCGGTCAGCTGAACAGCGGGGCGCGGACCCGGGGCCAGGTGATGACCGGGTTCAGCGAGTCGCCCGAGTACAAGGGCCAGCAGCGGGCCGAGGTCGACGTGAGCGTGGCCTACATCTCGCTGCTCGGGCGTCGCCCCACGGACGTCGAGCACACCACCGCGGTGGCCGCCCTGGAGGGCGGGACCCTCACCCTGGCCGCCCTCCACACCTCGATCCTCACCAGCGCCGAGTACCGCGACCTCGTCACCTGACCTGGGGGTTTGGGAGGCCCGGGCAAGGGGGAACAGGTGTTCGTATGATGCTCCACCATGGGCTTCAACAACACGCCGATGCCCTGGTCCGAGCTGGAGCGCACGCTCTCGGGCCGCGCCCGCACCGGCGAGCACCGGGGGGTGCCCAAGGATGGCGGCGACAGCCCGGCGTGGTCCACCCACCGGAGCTCCTACGAGCCGCCGCCCGACCTGGCCGAGGCCCGGTCCCGTCGCACCGGTCCTCCGCCCGGGGCCGGCGCGCCCTACGCCGAGCTCCACTGTCGCTCGAACTTCAGCTTCCTCGAGGGCGCCTCCCACCCCGAGGAGCTGGTGGAGGAGGCGGCCCGTCTGGGGCTGGAGGCCCTGGCCATCACCGACCGGGACGGCTTCTACGGCGTGGTCCGCCAGTCCGAGGCGGCCACGGTGGTGGGCGTGCCCGCCGTCTATGGCGTCGACCTGGGCCTGGACGATCACCCGGTGACCGACGCGGAGGAGTCGGCGCCCGGGCGGGTGGTGGTCCTGGCCCGGGGCCGTCGGGGCTACGCCGACCTGGCGCGGGTCGTGAGCCGGGGCCAGATGGCGGGGGAGAAGGGCGCCCCTCGCCTCACCCTGGCCGACCTGGCCGCCGTCGGGGGGCGGGGCACGCCGGGCGAGGGAGGCTGGGTGATCCTCACCGGTGGGGCCGACGGCAGCGTCCCCGCCACCCTCATGGCCGAGGGTCCGGCCGCCGCCCGTCGCCGTCTCCAGCAGCTGGTGTCCATGTTCGGCCCCGACCAGGTGCGGGTCGAGATCTGGGATCACGGCGACCCCATGGACGCGGCCCGCAACGAGGCCCTGGTGGAGATGGCGTTGCGCACCGGGGTCGAGGTCGTCGCCACCAACGACGTCCGCTACGCCCACCCCGCCCGGCACCGTCTGGCCACCGCGCTGGCCGCGGTGCGCCAGCGCCGCAGCCTCGAAGCCCACGACCCCTGGCTCCAGGGCGGGGCCACGGCGCATCTCCGCTCCGGGGCCGAGCAGGCCCGCCGCTTCGCCCGCTTCCCCGGCGTGGTCGAGGCCGCCGCCGAGCTGGGCCGCGACCTGGCCTTCGACCTCCGCCTGGTCGCCCCCACGCTCCCCCCGTTCACCGATGCCGACGGCCGCCCCGTCGACGAGGCCGCCTTCCTCCACCGGGTCGTCGAGGAGGGGGCGACCCGGCGCTACGGGGCCCGCCCGGCCTCGGGCACCAGCACGGCCTGGGCCCAGGTCGACCGCGAGCTCGAGCTGATCGAGGTCCTCGGGTTCCCCGGTTACTTCCTCGTGGTCTGGGACATCGTGCGGTTCTGCCGCCGGAGGGAGATCTACTGCCAGGGGCGGGGCTCGGCGGCCAACTCGGCCGTCTGCTTCGCCCTCGGCATCACCGCCGTCGACGCCGTCAAGCACGGCCTGCTGTTCGAGCGCTTCTTGTCGCCCGAGCGCGACGGGCCGCCGGACATCGACATCGACATCGAGTCGACCCAGCGGGAGGACGTGATCCAGTACGTCTACGAGCGCCACGGCCGCGAGCGGGCCGCCCAGGTGGCCAACGTCATCTGCTACCGGGGCCGCTCGGCGGTCCGGGACATGGCCCGAGCCCTGGGCTACGCCCCCGGCCAGCAGGACGCCTGGGCCAAGCAGGTCGACCGGTGGGGTGGCCTCCACCTCGACCCCGGCGCCCCCGCCACCACGGGCTCGGGCTCGCCCGCCACCGGTCCCACCGCCCCGGGTTCCGGATCGGTCGTCCGGGGGCCGGGGGGCGTGACGGCGACGGTCGACATCCCCCCGGCGGTGCTGGAGCTGGCCCGCGAGGTCGTCGACGCTCCTCGCCACCTCGGGATCCACTCCGGCGGCATGGTCATCTGCGACCGGCCGGTGGCCGAGGTCTGCCCGGTGGAGTGGGCCT
>DASYLG010000487.1:0-3582 GCA_036009685.1 Iamia sp.
GCCGGACGAAGGCGCTGACGATCAACGACTCCGAGGCCAGGTACACCCACGGAACCGGCCAGGTCGTCGTGGTGTTGTCCTCGGCCTCACCCCGACCGGGCTCGCCGAACTGCAGCCGGTAGGTGACGTTGGCCTCGCGGACGTCGGGCCAGCGGAGGTAGGGGGGGACGACGCACTTCACCGCCAGGGGCTGGGTGTTGCCTCCCTGGTCGACCGCGTCGGCGCGGAGGACGAAGCTCGTGCTGCCGAAGTCGTGCACCCGGAGGCGGAGGGGGGTGACGGCCAGGTTCATCCTCTGGAAGCGCGCGCTCAGGGGGGCCCGGGCCGTGATCCCGCGGGCCCACGGATCGGCCCCGGGCAGGTCGCCGTCGGATCCCTCGGTGCCGGGGGCGTCGGGCCACAGGCCGAGGCGGGCGAACGAGTAGTAGTGCCGTACGACCTCCTCGACCTCGTCGTCCGCGAAGGTGGCGCGGAGATCGTCGGCGGTGGCCTCGCCGGCGTCGTGCCGCCCGGTGGTGTCGACCACACGGGCGATCATCAGGGCGAAGCCGAGCCACCCGCGATGCGTCCCCACCCACTGCTGCAGCGGATCCTCCACACCGGCCTCGAGCACCAGGACGTACCTCTCGCCACCCGGCTCGGCGCCGAGGTAGGCGAGGCTCAGGGCCGGGATGTCACCGGTGAGCGCCGGGATGTCCGTCAGGCGGGCCTGGATCTCGGCCCGATCGAGGGCACCCCACTCGACGCCGAACGATCGCCCCGTGTCCGGCGCTGGTGACGCTTCGGTGATGCTCATGTCGTCCTCCCCACGGCGCTGCCCGGCGCCGTCCCGCAGGTGACAGTAGCCGCCCCGAAACCCGGGGGTGCCGAGCGAGGAGAGCGCGACCTACTCGATGACGAGGACGATGTCGCCGGCGGTGACGGCCTGGCCGGCCTCGACGCGGATCTCGGAGACCTTGCCGTCCTTGTCGGCGGTGATGGCGTTCTCCATCTTCATGGCCTCGAGCAGGCAGACGGTCTGGCCGTTGGTGACCTCGTCGCCGACGGCCACGGTGACCTTCACGATGGTGCCCTGCATGGGCACGGTGACCGAGCCCGAGCCGGCGGCCACGGCGGCGGCGCCGGCCTTGCGGCGGGGGCGGGGGGCGGTGGCCCCACCCGCGGCGGCGACGGGGGCGGCGGCCGAGGCCGGCACCCACATCGAGACCGAGAAGCGCTTGCCGTTGACCTCGACGTCGACGTCGCGGCGGACCTTCTCCTCGGGCTCCTCGCCGTCGGCGGCGGGGGCCGGGACGGGCTCGCCGCCGATGCCGGACAGGTCGAGGACGTCCTCGACCCACTTGGTGGAGTGCTCGGCGTTGCGGAAGTCCGCGTGCTCGAGGATCGCCAGGTCGGCCGGCAGGGTCGTCTTGATGCCCTCGATGCGGAACTCGCGGACGGCCCGGATCATCCGGGCGATCGCCGTGTCGCGGTCGGAGCCCCAGACGATCAGCTTGCCCACGAGGTTGTCGTAGAACTGGCTGACCTCGTCGCCGGCGGTGTAGCCGCCGTCCCAGCGGATGCCGAAGCCCTGCGGGACGAACAGCTCGGTGATGCGCCCGGGGGAGGGGAGGAACCGGCCACCGGCCGGGTCCTCGGCGTTGACCCGGACCTCGATGGCCCAGCCCCGGAGGTCGATCTCGTCCTGGGTGAAGCTCAGCTCCTCGCCGGAGGCCACCCGGATCTGCTCGCGCACGAGGTCGATGCCGGACACCAGCTCGGTGACGGGGTGCTCGACCTGGAGGCGGGTGTTCATCTCCAGGAACCAGAACTCGCCGTCCTGGAAGAGGAACTCGACGGTGCCGGCGTTGTAGTAGCCGCACGCCTTGGCCACCTTGACGGCGGCCTCGCCCATCGCCTGGCGGGTCTCGGCCGGGAAGGCCGGCGCCGGCGACTCCTCGATCAGCTTCTGGTGGCGGCGCTGGGCCGAGCAGTCGCGCTCGCCGATCCAGACCACGTTGCCGTGGGTGTCGCCGATGATCTGCATCTCGACGTGGCGGGGCTTGGTCAGGTAGCGCTCGACGTAGCACTCGTCGCGGCCGAAGCCCTTGAGCGCCTCGGACTGCGCCGACTCGAGGGCGGAGTGGGCCTCGGCCGCGCTGTTCACCACGCGCATGCCGCGGCCGCCACCGCCGTAGGCCGCCTTGATGGCGACGGGCCAGCCGAACTCCTCGCCGAAGGCCACGACCTCGTCGCCCGAGCTCAGGAACTCGGTGGTGCCGGGGACGCCCTCGACGCCGGCCTCCTGCGCCGCGATCCGGCTCGACACCTTGTCGCCCATGACCTCGATGGCCTCGGGCGGCGGGCCGATGAAGGCCACGCCCCGCTCGGTGATGGCCCGGGCGAAGTCGGTGTTCTCGGAGAAGAAGCCGTAGCCGGGGTGGACGCCGTCGGCCCCGCTCTGCTCGATGACGTCGAGGATCTTCTCGGTGTTCAGGTAGCTGTCGGCCGCCGTCTCGCCGCCCAGGGCGAAGGCCTCGTCGGCGATCCGGACGTGCAGGGCGTCGCGGTCGAGCTCGGAGTAGACGGCGACCGTCTGGATGCCGAGCTCCTGGCAGGCACGGATGACCCGGACGGCGATCTCGCCCCGGTTGGCGATGAGGATCTTCGAGAGCACGGGTGCATTGCTAATGGGTGGGGGCAGGGAGAGGCCAGCACGCTGGTGTGCTTGTGTACCGGCCATGACCACGTTCGGGTTGGAGCAGGTGCGGGCCGCGGTGGAGGGGACGCGGTTCGCCGACGTCCGGTGGGTCGCGGCGACGGGCTCGACCAACGCCGACCTGCTGGCCCTGGCGGCCGACGGCGCCGGCGAGGGCGTCGTGCTGGGGGCCGACCACCAGACCGCCGGGCGAGGGCGTCGGGGCCGGTCGTGGGAGGCCCCGCCGGACACCGCCATCCTGGTCTCGGTCCTGGTCCGCCCGCCGGCCCCGGCCGTCGACCTGGTCACGCCGGCGGTGGCGGTGGCGGCGGCGTCGGCCGTCGAGCAGGTGGTCGGCGTGGCGCCGGGGGTGAAGTGGCCCAACGACCTGGTGGTGGGGCGGCGCAAGCTGGCGGGGATCCTGGCCGAGGCGTCGTGGCCGCCGGGGGCCGACATCGCCTCGGGCTGGACGGCGCCGGGGGAGCGGACCCGGGTCCCGGTGGTGGTGGGCATGGGCCTCAACGTCCGGGCCGCGGGTCGGGCGCCGGATCTCGACCCCGTGGCCATCGCCTGCGACGAGCTCGGCGGCGCCCCTGCCACTCGGGAGGACCTGGTCGCGGCCTGGCTGGTGGCCCTCGACCACTGGTACGCCCGGGCCGTCGACCCCGACGGCCGCACCGAGCTCTGGGCCGAGTGGCGGCGCCGGTCGGCCACGCTCGGCCAGCGGGTCCGGGTCGACCTGGGCGCCGACGACGTCGAGGGCGAGGCCGTCGACGTCACCCCCGGCGGCCAGCTCGTCGTCCGCACCCTCGAGGGCGAGCTCCGCACCCTCGCCGTCGGCGACGTCACCCACCTCCGGCCGTTGTAGGGAACCCGGTCCCACGAGGTGCCAGGCACCACGTGGG
>DASYLG010000488.1:0-2998 GCA_036009685.1 Iamia sp.
CACCCTGGCCGTCACCGTCCGCCGGGCGGACTACGTCGGCGCCCCCGAGGACGACCCGGTCCGCCGGTGGGCCCTGGCCGCCGACGCCCTGGCCGCGGCCCGGGGATGGGACGTGCTCGGCGTGGCCCTCAACGCCCAGCCGCCCGAGCCGGAGATCGTCACCCTCGCCACCCTCCGGGCCACCGTGCCGCTGCGGGCCCGCTGGCGTCTGCTGGAGTGCGGCTCGGACCCGGCCCGCCTGGTGGCCGCCGTGGCCGGCGCCGTCGGCGTGGCCACGCAGTCGTACCACGCCGCCCTGTTCGGCCTGGCCGCGGGGGTGCCGTCGGTCCTCGGCGCGGCCACGCCGTACTACGTGGCCAAGGCCACCGGCCTGGCCGGGCTGGCCGGGCTGCCGTCGGCGTTCGCCGTCACCGACCCCGACGACCTGGCCGGCGCCCTCGACGGCGTCGCCGTCTCCATGGCCGGCCGGCCCGCCCCCCTGGTCGACGCCGCCCGCGCCGCCGATGCCTGGTGGTCCGCCCTCCCCGCCGCCCTCGGCATCAGGACCACCTAGGTCCGGGAACCACCTGCAAACTGCGACCTTCAGCGGGCGAAGAGCCCGCTCACGGTCGCAGTTTCGAGGGGGGCTAGCGGTTGAGCCAGTCGTCGGCGCCGGTGAAGGGCCAGGTGTCGGGGAGGTCGAGGGGCCGCACCGCGGCCGGGAAGATCCGGTAGGAGGTCTCCCCCTCGCGGACCAGGCCGTACTTCTCCCGGGCGATGGCCTCGATCTCGTCGGGGTCCGCCAGCCGCTCGATCCGCTCCTCGTGGACGGCCTGCTCGGCCCGGATGCGCTCGAGCTCGGCCTGGCGCTCCTTGGTCTCCTCCCGCTGGGCCAGCCACGTGCGGGTGGGGAACACGCCGACCAGCAGGAACCCGACCATCACGACCGACACCGCCAGCCCGGCGGCGATCCGCCGCATCGGGCGGGGCGCCGCCTTCGGGGCCGTGGTCCGGGCCGACCGGGATCGCCCGGTGGCGGACGAACGCCCCCTCGTCGATCCGGCAGCCGACCCGGCGGCCTTCGTCTCCTTGGTGGGCCGGGCCGTCTTCGCCGGCGGACGGCGGCGGGCCGGGGCCGGGCGGGACGAGGCGGTCGACCGGGATCGGGCCGGGGCGGGTCGCGGAGCTGCGCCCGAGCCGCCGCGGGACCCCGGGGCCCGGCGGGTCGACCCCGACGACGGCGCCGGGGCGCGGCGGGTCGTCGACGACCCTCCCGACGGGCGGGGACGACGACGGGGGCCGTCGGTCACCCGGCGCCTCGGGCCAGGGCGGCGGCGCCGGGATAGGAGGCGGCCTCGCCCAGGTCCTCCTCGATGCGCAGGAGCTGGTTGTACTTGGCCACCCGGTCGCTGCGGGCGGGGGCGCCGGTCTTGATCTGGCCGCAGTTGGTGGCCACGGCGAGGTCGGCGATGGTGGCGTCCTCGGTCTCGCCCGAGCGGTGCGACATCACCGCCGTGTACGACGAGCGGGCGCCCAGGGCCACGGCGTCGAGCGTCTCGGTGAGCGAGCCGATCTGGTTGACCTTGATGAGGATCGAGTTGGCCACGCCGAGCTCGATGCCCCGGGCGAAGCGCTCGACGTTGGTGACGAAGAGGTCGTCGCCGACCAGCTGCACCCTGTCGCCGATGGCCTCGGTGAGGGCGGCCCAGCCCTCCCAGTCCTCCTCGCCCATGCCGTCCTCGATCGAGACGATCGGGTACCGCTCGGTGAGGTCCACGAGGTACGAGACGAACTCGGCCGACGACAGCTTCCGGTCCTCGCCGGCGAGGACGTACGTGTCGCTCGTGTGGAACTCGGTGGAGGCGGCGTCGATGGCGATCGAGATGTCGGAGCCGACGGTGAACCCCGCCGCCTCGATGGCCTCGACGAGGAGCTTCACCGCCGCCTCGTTGGACTCGAGGTTCGGGGCGAAGCCGCCCTCGTCGCCGATGGCGGTGGCCAGGCCCTTCTTGGCGAGGATGCCCTTGAGCACGTGGTAGGTCTCGGTGCCCCAGCGCAGGGCCTCGCCGAAGCTGGCCGCCCCCACCGGCATGATCATGAACTCCTGGATGTCCATGTTGTTGTCGGCGTGGGCGCCGCCGTTCAGGACGTTCATCATGGGCACGGGCAGGACGTGGGCGTTGGTGCCGCCGACGTGGCGGTAGAGGGGCATGCCGATCTCGCGGGCGGCGGCCTTGGCGGCGGCGAGCGAGACGCCGAGGATGGCGTTGGCGCCGAGACGACCCTTGGCGTCGGTGCCGTCGAGGTCGATCAGGGTGGTGTCGAGGAGCCGCTGCTCCAGGGCGTCCATCCCGACGACGGCGTCGCGGATCTCGCCGTTGACGTGGCCGACGGCCGTGAGCACGCCCTTGCCGCCGTAGCGCGGGCCGCCGTCGCGCAGCTCGACCGCCTCGAAGGCGCCGGTCGAGGCTCCCGAGGGGACCGCGGCGCGGCCCACGGAGCCGGAGTCGAGCACCACCTCCACCTCGACGGTGGGGTTGCCGCGCGAGTCGAGGATCTCGCGTCCGACGACGTCTTCGATGGTGCTCATGGGGGTGGGCCGGGCTCCTGGTCGAGGTGAGAGGACCGAACCCAGGCTAGGCGCCGCCCCTACACGGCCTCGGGCACCTCGGGCTCGGAGCCCTGCTCGGCGCCGCCGCCCGCCCCTCCGACCGTGAAGCTGCAGGTGATGTCGCCCTCCTGCAGCTGGTCGACGCTGCCCGCCCCCGAGGTGATGTCGACCGTGAGGTCGCAGCCGCCGGTGGCACCGGCGTAGGCGCCGGTGCCACCCGTGATCGCCAGCGAGTACGGCACCCCCGTGGTGGGGAGCTCGGCGATGCTCAGGGAGGTCCCGGTCAGCGTCGAGCCGTCGGGGCCGGTCAGGGCAAAGGTGCCCTCGCCGCGGAAGACGTCGTCGCCGATCGTCCAGCAGGCGTGCTCGGAGCGGGTCCAGGTCGATCCGTCGTCCATGGCGATCGTC
>DASYLG010000489.1:0-7802 GCA_036009685.1 Iamia sp.
ACCCCCACACCGTGACCAGCCCGACGACCAGGACGGCGGGCGCCGTGCCCAGCTCGGCCTGGGCGAAGTTCAGGACCCGGTTGGCCCGGTAGACGAGGGCCATCCCCAGCGCCACCAGCGAGCCGATCGCCCCCAGGACCAGGCCGAACATCCACTGGCCGGGCGGGAGCGGGAAGAAGGCGACCTGGAGCCACAGCACCCCGGCCACGGGCGTCGCCGCCTGCGCCAGGGCGGCGGGACCTCGGAGGTGACCGGCCACGGCCAGACCGAGGACGACGAGCCACACGACGGCCGACCGTGGCTCTTCGAGGGCCCGGGGGAGGGTGGCGAGGACGGCGGCCCCGAGGACCGTGAGGAAGGTTGCACGCATACTGCAAGGTCTTCGGGGGACATTAGCCACACGGGCTCGCCCTCCTGTGTCCTGGGACACGGACCTGCGCCTGGCCGGACTACCTACCGGTCGGTAGGCTGGCGGGCGTGAGCACCGCCCACGCCCTGGAACGTGACCCCGACGAGCGGGTCAACTGGCCCGCCTCGATCCCGATGTTCGCCATCCACGGGCTCTGCCTGCTGGCCATCGTCACCGGCGTGACCTGGCGGTCGCTCGTGTTGTGCGCCGTCCTCTACTTCGGCCGGATGTGGTTCATCACGGCCGGCTACCACCGCTACTTCTCGCACCGGTCCTACAAGACGAACCGCGCCTTCCAGCTCGTCCTCGCCTTCGGCGGCGGCACCGCGTCCCAGAAGGGCGCTCTCTGGTGGGCCAGCCACCACCGCGACCACCACCGCTTCAGCGACACCGAGCGCGACGTCCACTCCCCCCTCAAGGGCTTCTGGTGGAGCCACATCGGCTGGATCCTGTGCGACAAGCACAAGGGCTGGGACCCGGACTCGATCAAGGACTTCAACCGGTTCCCCGAGCTGCGGTTCCTCACCCAGCACGACTGGATCCCGCCGTGGACCGTCGGCATCGCCTCGTACCTCATCGCCGGCTGGCCCGGCCTGGTCGTCGGCTTCTTCTGGTCGACCGTGCTGCTCTGGCACGGCACCTTCACGGTGAACTCCCTGGCCCACGTCATGGGGCGGCGCCGCTACGCCACCACCGACACCAGCCGGAACTCCGCCCTCATCGCCGCCGTGACCGGCGGCGAGGGGTGGCACAACAACCACCACTACTACCAAGCGTCGGCGCGCAACGGCTTCTTCTGGTGGGAGTACGACCCGACCTACTACGGCCTCAAGGTGCTGTCGTGGTTCCGCATCGTGCGCGACCTCAAGGTGCCGCCGGCGCGGATCCTGCACGACGCCCGGGTGCGCGAGGGCAGCTTCGACGTGGGCATGTTCAAGGCCCACTGGGGCAAGGCCACCGCCGCCCTGTCGGCCCACGCCCGCAAGGCCGAGGGCACCTCGGTCGTCGAGGTCGACGATCTCGAGGCCGCCACCCGCCGCGAGGCGATCTCCGAGCAGATGCACGCCAGCCGTGAGGCCCTCGAGGAGAGCGTCCGCACCGCCATGCGCTCCGCCGAGGAGCTCGCCCAGCTCAGCCGCAAGCACCGCGCCGCTACGAGGTAGAGGACCAACGCCCACGAGGTGCCAGGCACCTCGTGGGACCTGGTCGAGAGAGACCTACTGCAAGCCGGCGTTGAGCTTGTCGAGGGCCTGCTCCTCGGTGACGTCGAGGGCGAAGCTGAGCTCGGACACGAGGATGCCCCGGGCCCGCTCGAGCATCGACTTCTCGGCCGTCGAGAGGCCCTTGCCGGCCTCGCGCAGGGCCAGGTTCCGGACCACCTCGGCGACCTGGTAGACGTCGCCCGACTTCATCTTCTCCTGGTGGTTCTTGAACCGCCGGCTCCAGTTGGCGGGCTCGCGCACGTCGCGCTTGCCGATGAGCCGGAACAGGTCCTCCACGTCGGACTTGCTGATCGGCGGGCGCATGCCCACCTCCTCGGCCTTGTCGACCGGGACGCGCAGCGTGAGCTCGCCGTGCACCATGTGGAGGACGAGGTACTCCCTCTTCTCGCCGAAGGCCTCGATCTTCTCCTTCTTCTTGATCACCGCGGCACCGTGGTGCGGGTAGACGACGCGGTCACCGACCTTGAAGGTCACGCTTGGGGCTCCTCGACGGGGTTGGGCAGCGCACCAGTGTGCCACCTGGAGCCTCCGTTCCCTCAGCCCGCCAGCCCCTAGGATCCCGTCCGTGCGGGGGCGGGGACGGCGGAGGACAGCGCCGGCACCGGACGTCTCCCCGCTGGAGCCCGCCATGGTCGCGCTGCGAGCGGGCGACTTGGTCGAGGCCGAGCGGCGGGCTGGCGTCATCCTGGCCGACGCCCGCGGGCGGGGTGATGTGGTGGAGATCTGCCGGGCCGCGCAGTTCCTGGCCAACCTCCTCCGACTGACGCACCGACCGGGGGCGGCCGTCGAGCACGCCGACCTGGCCCTGGCTCAGCCGGTCATCGGCGGGCTGCGCAACACGGCTCTCGTCGCTCGGGCCCGCGTCACCGGCGACCTCGGCGATTGGGACCGGCTGCGGGCGTTGCTCCAGGAGCTCTGGGCCAACGTGGCGGACGAGGACCCTGCCCGGAACGAGCTGGACGTTCCCAACCGAGCCACCGGGCTGCGGCTCCAGGCCCACCTGCGGTTGCGGGACGGCGATCTCGCCGGCGCCCGGATCGACATCGACCACGCCGTCCGGCTCTTCCCCGCCGGCGTCGACGTCGTCGTCAGCCGGGCGGTGGTCCTCGCCCTCCAGGGCGAGGTCGACGAGTCCGAGGCCACGCTGCACCGCTGGATGGGGGAGGCGGAGAGGGTGTGGCCGGAGCGCCTCGCCGTGCTGTCGGCCCTGGCCCGACTGCGCATCGTCCGCGACGACCTCGACGGCGCCGCCGCCGCCATCGCCGCCTACGAGGCGGAGATCGCCGCCGACGGACGTGATCCCCGGTCGGACAACATTCTCCTCGTGACGCAGGCCTCGTTCCGGACGGAGAGCGGCGACCGAGGGCCGGGGACGGCGGCTCTGGTCGAGACCGTGCTGGCGCGCCACGACGCCCACCCGATCATGCGCGCCGCGGCGCAGCTGCTGCGAGCCGAGATCCGACTGGCCGCCGGGGACGTCCACGGGGCCGGCGCCGACGTCCGCGCCGCCATGCCGAGCGTCGAGCGCGCCGGCGACCCGGTCGGGCTGGGCGATGCCCTCACCCTGCGGGCCCGGACCGCCGCCGTCCAGGGACGGGTGCCCGCGGCCCGCGCCGACCTCGACCGGGCCGTCGCCACCCTGGGCCAGGCCCATGTGCCCGTCGTCGCCCGGCACATCGCCGAGGTCCGGGCGATGCTCGACGGGGCGATGGACGGCTAGCGGCCGGGGATCTCGGCGGTGGGGAGGTGACGGCCGTCGGGGAGCTCCTCCCAGCCGACGGTCACGGGGTCGCCGACGACGATGGCGTCGGGATCGTCGACCCCTACGGCCTGCAGCATCATGCGGACGCCCTCGACCAGGTCGACGAGCACCACGGCGTACGGGGCCCGCTCGGCGGGGACGGCGCCGGAGGTCTTGGGCTGGACCGAGACGGCGTGGACGACGCCCTCGCCCTCGGCGTCGCGCCACTCGATCTCGTCCGACAGGCAGGTCGGGCAGAAGCCGCGCGGGTACCAGTGGGGCACCTCGCACGACGTGCACCACGGGAGGGTGAGGCGTCGCTCGCGGCTGGCGTCCCAGAACGGGGCACCGGCGACGGACTCGGGCGGGACGAAGCGGTCGGTCTGCTCGGCCATCAGAGCGTCGCCTCCGTGCCCAGGACCACGGTGGCCATGGCGCTCAGGACCCCGCCGCTGCCGTGGGCCACGGCAACCTCGGCGTCGGCGACCTGCCGGGGACCGGCCTCGCCCCGCAGCTGGCGCACCGCCTCGACCAGCAGGAACATCCCGTACTGGCCGGGGTGGGTGTAGGCCAGGCCACCGCCGTTGGTGTTCGCCGGCAGGGCCCCGCCGGGCCGCAGGGGCCCGTCGGCCACGAAGGCCCCGCCCTCGCCCTTGGGGCAGAAGCCGAGGTCCTCGAGGGCCAGCAGCACGGTGATGGTGAAGGAGTCGTAGAGCTCGACCACGTCGACCTCGGCCGGTCCGAGCCCGGCGATGCCGAACGCCTCACGGCCGGAGATGACCCCGCCGGTGGTGGTGAGGTCGGGCATCTGGCTGATCATCGAGTGGGTGTGGCCGACCCCGGCGCCGAGCACGGCGACCGGCGGCTTGGCCAGGTCGCGGGCCCGCTCGATGCTCGTGAGGACCACGGCGCCGGCGCCGTCGGTGACGAGGCAGCAGTCGAGCTTGTGGAGCGGCGACGCCTCCATCGGCGACGCCAAGACGTCGGCCACCGTGATGGGGTCCTGGAGGCGAGCCCGGGGGTTCATGGCCGCCCACTCGCGGGTCTGGACGGCGATCTCGGCCAGCTGCTCGGACGTGGTGCCGAACTCGTGCATGTGACGGCTGGCCGCCAGGGCATAGGCGCCCATGGGGAGGCGGAGGCCGTGGGGCATCTCCCACTCCATGTTGGGCGTGGGCCCGCCGGCTGCCGCCCGGGTGCGCCAGCCGCCCGTGCCGCGCTTGAAATCGGAGCGGGGCGTCGCCGCGTAGACCACGACGACGACCTCGGCCAGCCCCAGGGCGATGGCGGCCGCGGCGTGCTGGACGTGGATCTCGAAGCTCGACCCGCCGGTCTGGGTGGTGTCGGTCCACCGGGGGGTGATGCCGAGCCGCTCGGCCAGCTCGAGGCTGGCGGCCCAGCCGGTGCCGTTGTTGATGGCGACGCCGTCGACGTCGGCCAGGGTGAGGCCGGCGTCGGCGAGCGCCTCGCGGATCATGCGGGCCTCGATCTGCGGGACGGTGCCCGGGATCTGGCCACTGGCGTCGGCCTGGTCGGCCACGCCGACGATGGCGGCCGCGCCGCGGAGGGGATGGTGGGGCACCACGACTGGTTAGCAGGGTGACGGTGACCGATGCACCTTGCACGACGCGTGCAAGTTCTTGCCCGCAAGCGTACTGTCGGGCCATGGAGAGCACCGCCGACCGCGTCATCCCGCCCGGCCCCGTCGAGGACTTCGTCGAGGGCGAGCCACTGGAGACCGGGCTCAACCCCTTCGCGCCGGGGTACTTCGACGATCCCTACCAGCAGTACCGCGAGCTGCGCGAGACCGACCCGGTGCACCACTCCCCCGCCGGGCTGTGGTTCCTGTCCCGCTGGGAGGACTGCCACAAGGTCCTGCGGCTGCCGGGCACGTCGGTCGACGACCGCAACTCGAGCATGGTCCGGCGCGCCGAGCTGGCCGCCGCCTTCGAGGCCGCCGGCGGGCGCCGCAGCCGCTCGATCCTCAGCATGGACCCGCCCGATCACACGCGCATCCGCAAGCTGGTCTCGAAGGCGTTCACGCCCCGCACCATCTCCCGGTTGGAGGAGCGGGTGGCCGAGGTGGCCGACGAGCGCCTCGCCGCCGCCGCCACCATCTCGGCCGAGGAGGGATCGGTCGACCTCATCGCCGAGCTGGCCTTCCCGCTCCCCTTCCAGGTCATCCACGAGATGCTGGGCATGCCCGACTCGGTGGAGGCCGACGTCCTGCGGGGTCTCTCGCAGACCGTCACCCAGTCGCTCGACCCGATCCTGGCCGTCGTCCACGCCGAGGAGATCGCGGCGGCCGGCGAGAAGCTGTTCGCCATCATCGCCGAGGCCATCGTCTGGAAGCGCGACCACCTGGCCGACGACCTGCTGAGCGCCCTCGTCCTGGCCGAGGAGGAGGGGGCGACGCTCAGCGACGAGGAGCTGCGCGACAACGTGACGCTCCTCTACCTGGCCGGCCACGAGACCACCGTGAACCTCATCGGCAACGGCCTGCTGGCCCTGCTCCGCCACCCCGACCAGGCGCGGATCCTGCGCGACGATCCGACCCTCGACGCCGGCGCCATCGAGGAGCTGCTCCGCTACGACAGCCCCGTCCAGTTCTCGCGGCGCATCGCCCTGGAGCCGTTCGTGATCGCCGGCCAGGAGGTCGAGGTCGGCGAGATCGTGATGACCGGGCTGGGCGCCGCCAACCGTGACCCGGCCAAGTTCGGCCCCACCGCCGAGCAGCTCGACGTCACCCGGGCCGACGCCCACCACCACATCAGCTTCGGCAGCGGCGTCCACCACTGCCTCGGCGCCGCGCTGGCCCGCCTCGAGGGCCGCACCACCATCCCGCGGGTCCTGCGCCGCTTCCCCGACGCCGAGCTGGCCACCGACGAGATCGAGTGGAACGGCCGCATCGTCCTCCGCGGCGTCGCCCACCTCCCCGTCACCCTCGGCACCCCCGCCTAGAGCCCGTCCGGCAATTCGTCGACGGGCCCGAAACTGCCACCGTGAGCGGGCGCTTCGCCCGCTGAGGGTCGCAGTTTGCAGGTCTTTCCCGGAGGCGCCTCGCGGACTGGGTCGACCGTCCGGCATTCACAGGACAGGCCCTAGACCCCCGTCCGGCCCTCGGCCGGGCGTCCGAGGTCCGCCTCGTTCACATCCGGTTCACAGGCCGCTCCGTACGGTCCCGCCGTGCGCCACCACCTCCGACGTCCGCTCGCCGCCGCCCTCCTCGTCGCTCCCCTGCTGTCCGTCCTGGCCGGGTGTGGCCGTGACGTCGAGAGCCCACCCGACACCAACGGCGCCGCCGCGCCGTCCTCTTGCCCGGCCGATGTCGGGGACGCTCTCGCGGCGTGGGGGGAGGCCGGGTTCAGCGGCAGCGTGGTGCTCACCACCGACGGCGTGCCGACCTGTGAGTCCGCCTTCGGCCTGGCGGACCGCGAGGACGAGCGACCGAACTCTGTCGACACGGTGTTCAGCATCGGCTCGGTCTCGAAGGCGGTCACCGCCGCCGCCGTCTTCGCCCTGGTCGACGACGGGCGGCTGCGGCTCGATCAGACGGCGGGGGACATCCTCCCCGAGCTCGACGGGGCGGCGGCCGACGTGACCGTCGAGCAGCTCCTCCTCCACACCAGCGGGCTGCAGGGCGAGCACGGACAGGACCACGAGCCGCTGAGCCGCGACGACGCCATCGCCGCCATCGGCCGCCTCGAGAGCGCCTTCCCGCCCGGCACCGACAGCCTCTACTCGAACGCCGGCTACACCCTCCTCGCCCTCGTCGTCGAGGAGGCCTCCGGCCGTCCGTACCGCGAGCTCCTCACCGAGCGGCTGCTCGCCCTGCCCGACGGGTCGACGGCGGGCGGGTTCTGGGACGGCGAGCCGGCGGCCCCGGGGCCGAGAGCCGTCGGCTACGACGACGACGGCGCGCCGGGGGCCGACGGGAGCTTCGCCGGCCCGCACTGGGCCCTGGCCGGCAACGGTGACGTGGCCATGACCATGCCCCAGCTGGCCGCCTGGACCCATGCCCTCTTCACCGGCGACCTCCTCTCCGCCGCCTCGACCGCGGCCGTCGCCCGGCCCGAGGTGGAGACGGGCGACGGCACCTCGGAGGCACCGGGCTGGGTCGTGTTCGACGAGGACCGCTTCGGCGAGCCCGTCGTCGCCTCGGCCGGCGGCGGGGGCGACGTGGGCCACGAGGTCGTGGTGGCCTGGCTGCCGGAGAGCAACAGGGTGTTGGCCATGGCATCCAACACCCCGGACGTCACGGCCGAGGCCCTGCTGGAGACGATCGGCCCGGCGCTGGCCGGCGGTGACCCGCTGCCCCGGCCCGACGCGCCGGAGGACGAGGCGCCCACCCGTGAGCAGCGGGAGGCGGCGGCGGGCAGCTACGTCCTCGACGGCGGTGGCCGCATCGTGGTGGCCGACGAGGACGGGA
>DASYLG010000490.1:0-15076 GCA_036009685.1 Iamia sp.
CCGTCCGCCGCCCTGGCCCCGGCCGTCGCCCCGACCGCCGCCCTGGTTCCGGCCCTCGCCCTGGCTCCGACCCCCGCCGTCGCCGCGGCCGCCACCCCGGCCACCGTCACCGCCGCGACCACCGTTGCCGCCGTCACCCCGGCCACCGCCCTGGCGGCCACCGCCACCGCCGCCGTTGGCGCCGTTGGCGTTCGACGCCGATCCGTCCTGGGCGCCACCGCCCTGGCCGCCCCCCTTGCCCCGGCCGCGGCCGCCCCGGCGGCGGCGCTTGCGGGCGGGGGCGGTGCCGTCGCCGGCCTCGGTGCCGGCGGCCCCATCGGAGCCTCCGGCCGCAGTCTCGCTGCCGGGCGGCGGGGCCGGGCGGGTGTCGCCGATCTTGGGTCGGCCGGCGGCGGCTCCGTCGGTCGGAGCGCCCGCGCCGGAGGCCGTGGGCCCCGGGCGGGCGCCGGTCGCGCCGGTGCTCCGCGGGGCGTCCTCGGCGTCGCCGCCCTCGGGGGGGCCACCACCCTCGCCACCGCTGCGGCCCCGGCCACCGCGGGAGCCGCGGCGACGGCGGCCACCGCCGCCGGACGGGTCGGACGAGCCGTCGGGCCCGTCGGACGAGCCCTCCGCCCCGGGGCGCGGCGACGACGGAGCGTCGGACCTCGTCTCGGATGCGGTGGCGGAACCGGAGGCCGGTGGGCGCTCAGCTCGCGGGGTGGGCTCGGGGGAGGCCGTCGACCCGCGGGGGGTCTGGTCGGCGTCGGTCATGGGTGCGTTCCCTTCTCATGACGCACGCACCTGGGCGTGCGGAGCAGGCGTGGGATCCGGGGCCGCGAGGGGCTCTGTCCGGATGCCGTCGTGCTCTGTGAACTGGTGGGTCCTGCGGACGCGCGCCTCGAGAGCGTCCTCGCCCAGGAGGGCGACGAGCTCGCTGGGCCGCAGGCCGCGGTTCTGCGCCCCGAGCTCGGTGATGAGCAGGGGGACGCCGTCGCGGTCGACGGCCTGGATGCGGTGCAGGTGGGCGCGGACGTCTTCGGTGACGTCCTTGCCCTTGCGCTGGCGGGTCATCACCATCTCGGGCGCGGCGAGGAGAGCCTCGGACCGCGCCACGAGCGTCGGGAGATCGAGGCCGCCCACCTCGATCTCCCAGCGACTGCTGGTGACGGCGTGCTGGAGCGACGGGGTGCCGGGTGCGACCTGTCCGGCGACCGTGGCGGTGAGGCCACGGGGCAGCGCGGGGGTGAGGAGGTCCGGCAGGGCGGCGAGGTCGACGGTCGTGCCCTCGACCAGGTCGACGTCGAGGTACTCGGCCAGTGACTCGTGCCCGGTGGACAGGGCGAGGCCGAAGTGGAGCTTGGGGCGGGGCGAGAAGCCCTGCGAGCGGGCGACGGGCAGCTGGACGCGGCGCAGGGCGCGCTCCCAGATGCGGGCCACGTCGCGGTGGCTGGTGAACCGGATCTTGCCCAGCTTGGAGAAGCGGATGCGGATCTTCACCAGCTGGAGCGGGCCGGGTCCCTTGGGCGCGATCTCGGTCTCGGCGGCGGCGACCTCGATGGCCGTCATGGCGTCGCTCCGACCGGCTCGCCGACGGGCTTGGCGCCGAGCATGACGGGGACGGCCGACGGCGACGGTCCGGTGCCCTGGCTGCCGCCGGCGGGCGGGGTGGCGTTGGCGACGACGTGCTCGATGCCGTAGCCGGTGCAGGCGCCGCAGTCGTAGCACGGCGTCCAGCGGCAGTCCTCGAGCCCGACCTCGTCGAGGGCGTCGCGCCAGTCCTGCCACAGGAAGTCCTTGTGGAGCCCGGCCGAGAGGTGGTCCCAGGCCAGGGCCTCGTCCTCGGTGCGGTGCCGGTAGACCAGCTCCTCGACGGTGAGGCCGTTGCGCTCGAGCGCGTCCAGCCACAGCTGGAGGTCGAACTTCTCGCTCCACTCCTGGAACGTGCCGCCGTGACGCCAGACGTCCTCGATCACCGCCGCCAGGCGACGATCACCGCGGGACATGATCCCCTCGACCGTGGTGGCCTTGGGGTCGTGCCACTTGAGCTGGACGCCGTGGTCGCGCCGGGTGGCGTCGCGCAGCAGGCCGACCTTGCGGGTCAGCTCCTCGCGGGTGTTCTGGCCGAACCACTGGAACGGGGTGAAGGGCTTGGGCACGAAGCCGCCGACCGACACCGTGACGCTCGGGTTCTTGTGGTGCTTCCTGCCGATGGCGACGACGTTGCGGGCCAGCTCGGCGATGCCGAGGGTGTCCTCGTCGGTCTCGGTGGGGAGCCCGATCAGGAAGTAGAGCTTCATGCGCCGCCAGCCCTGCGAGTAGGCGGACTCGACGGCGGCGTAGAGGTCGTCCTCGCTGATGAGCTTGTTGATGACCTGGCGCATGCGCCACGTGCCGCCCTCGGGGGCGAAGGTGAGGCCGGTGCGGCGGGCCTTCTGGATCTCGGCGGCGATGCCGACCGTGAAGGCGTCGACCCGCAGGCTCGGGAGCGAGACGCTGATGTCGGTCGGAGCGCAGCCCATCTGGCCGTCGGCACCCTCGCCGTTGACGATCGATCCGACCACGCCTTCGATCCCGCTGAAGTCGGCGGTGCTCAGGCTGGTGAGGGCGACCTCGTCGTAGCCGGTGCGGCGCAGCCCGTCCTGCACCATGGTGCGGACCTGGTCGGCCGGGCGCTCGCGGACCGGGCGGGTGATCATGCCGGCCTGGCAGAACCGGCAGCCGCGGGTGCAGCCCCGGAAGACCTCGACGTTGAGCCGGTCGTGGACCACCTCGGTGAGCGGCACCAGCTGGTTGCGGGGGTACGGCCAGGCGCCCAGATCGGCGATGGTGCGCTTCTCGACGCTCTCCGGCGCGGCCGGATGGACCGGCTGGGTGGCCTGGAGGATGCCGGTGACCGGGTCGTGGGTGGCCTCGTACAGGCTCGGGACGTAGACGCCGGTGATGCCGGCCAGGATCTCGTGGGCCTCGGCCCGGGTGACGGGCTCGCCTCTGTCCCGGGCCTGCTTCCACGGCTGGAGGGCGGCGCTGATCTCGCCGACCGCCTCCTCGCCGTCGCCGAGGACCACGAAGTCGAGGAACGGCGCGAGGGGCTCGGGGTTGTAGGTGCAATGGCCGCCGGCCCCGATGATCAGGTCGTGGGGGGTGCGGTCGGCGCTGCGCACCGGGCAACCGGCGAGATCGACCATGGCCAGCAGGTTCGTGTAGGTCAGCTCGGCCGAGATGTTGAAGGCGAGGATGTCGAAGTCGCCCGCCGCCCGGTGGGTGTCGACCGAGAAGAGCGGGATCCCCTCCTCGCGGAGCAGGGCCTCGAGGTCGGTCCAGGGGGCGTAGGTGCGCTCGGCCACGGCGTCGTCGCGCTCGTTCAGGATCTCGTAGAGGATCTGGAGGCCCTGGTTGGGAAGCCCGATCTCGTAGGTGTCCGGGTAGGCCAGCAGCCAGGCGACCTGGCCGGGGAGGTGCTCGGGCTCCTGCGAGCCGTCCTCGCCCCCGATGTAGCGCGCCGGCTTGGCCACCCGGGGGAGGATGGCCTCGAGGGCCGGCCAGACTGACGCCATGATCGGTCGAGTCTACCGACGACCCCAGTTCAGGCCGCGATGCGCCCGGCAGTGACCCTCTCGACCGTTCTGTCCGCCCTCATCCCCCGCGGGCGGGGATCAGGGCGGACAGAAGCAGCTGGGGAGGTGACGACCGAGCTCGGCCAGCACCATGGGGCCCTGCTGTGTCACCTCCCGATAGGTGAACTCGAGCACCGTCCACCCGAGGGCCGACAGGTGCCGCCGTCGCACCCGCTCCCAGCGGAAGGCCCTCTCACCTTGATGGTGGGCGAGGCTGTCGCACTCCATGGCCACGAGATGGTCGGGCCAGGCGATGTCGAGCCAGCACTGGAAGTCGCCGTCCACGACGTGGAGCTGGGTGACGGGCCGGGGCAGCGAGCTGGCGTGGACCAGGCGCAGAGCCTTGCGTTCGAAGCCGCTGTCGACCAGGTCACCTCCTCCGCGCTCGGCGACGAGTCCGCGGAGCGCGACGGTCCCGTTCCGTCCGCGACGGGCGACCTCGGCGTGACGGTCCGCGACCCGGCCGAGGACCGCGGGGTCGCGGCGCATGGCGTCATCGAGCGCCACCCCCGCCCGGAACTCGTGGACGACGGCGGGGAGGTCGACGAGGGTTCGGACCAGTGACGTGCACGGGATCCCGTCGCGCTCGTCGAGGTCGGGTCCGCGCAGGTCCTTGGTCTCGTGGAGGACGACACCACGAGGTTGGCGCCGTCGCTGTTGGCCCCGCTCGATGAGCACCTCGATCGGAGCGCGGTCGACCCCGGCGAGTCCGTGCAGCCACACCGCGGCGCGGTGGGAGGCGAGCGATCCGGGAAGGCTGAGCGTGGCGACCTGGAGCCGTTGCGCCCACGAGGGAGGTGCTCCGGTCAGGACGAAGACGCCGGGAGCCGCCCTGCGGACCATGCCGCGGTCCCGCAGCCCGTCGAGCCGGCGATCGGTCAGGCCCAGCTCCCTTGCTTGACCCCGGCTGAAGGCGGCGTGCTGGCGAGCCGCGAGCTCGTAGAGATCCACGGGGCGTCCCCTCGGCGGGTCGCCACGGCGCGGCGACGGCAGGAGGGGAAGTCCCGCCACCGTGCCCCGGCCCGGGCAGCTCCAACCGCCGTCGTTCTGTCCGCCCTCATCCCCCGCCGAGGGGGACCAGGACGGACAGAAGCGGGAGGGGTCAGCGGAAGCGGCGCATGTGGACGTTGAGGACGAGGCCCATGGCGACGAAGGCCATGAGGGTCGACGAGCCGCCGTAGCTGAGGAACGGGAGGGGGATGCCGGTGATCGGCATGATGCCCATGGTCATGCCCACGTTCTGGAAGATCTGGAACACGAACATGGCCAGGACGCCGAGGCAGATCATCGTGCCGGCGTCGTCGCGGGCCAGCTGGGCGGTGCGCCAGACCCGCCAGACGATCACCGAGTAGGCGGCGAGGAGGGCACCGGCGCCGATCAGGCCCAGCTCCTCCCCCACCACCGTGAAGATGAAGTCGGTGTGCTGCTCGGGCACCCGGTTGCTGCGGGTCTGCGGACCGTTGAACAGGCCGGTGCCCCGCACGCCGCCCGAGCCGATGGCCAGCTTGGACTGCTCGAGGTTGTAGGCGTCGCCCCGCTCCTCGGCGAGGGTGCGCTCGTTCTCCTGGTTGGCGAAGACGGTGAGCCGGTCCTTCTGGTACCCGTCGAGCATCCCGCTGGTGAGCACCAGGGTGGCGAACAAGATGGCGCCGACGCCCAGCAGGACGAGGTAGCGGCCCTTCACCCCGGCGGCGACCAGCAGGCAGAAGGTGATGGCCACCGACACCAGAGCCGTCCCGAGGTCGGGCTGGAGCAGCACCAGCACGATGGGGACGGCGGAGATCCCGAGCAGGGCGCCCAGCCGCCGTAGGTCGATGTCGCCGTGGAACTGGGTGGCCAGGTAGGTGAACCCGAGGACCAGGGCCAGCTTGGCGAACTCCGACGGCTGGAGCTGGAAGGGGCCCATCTGGAACCAGCCCTGGGTGCCCGACCGGCGCGAGCCGACCAGCCGCACGGCGACCAGCAGGAGGACGGTCGAGCCGTAGATCAGAGGCGCCTGGTCGAGGATCTTGTGGTAGTCGACCACGGCCACGGCGGCGGCGACCACGAGGCCGACGACGACGAAGAACAGCTGCCGGGTGAGGTACAGGTTGTTGAGGGGCTCGCCCGGTCCGATGTAGCGGGTGGCGCTGTAGACCATCAGCACGCCGAGGCTGGCCACGCCGAGCAGGCAGGCCACGAGCGTGGCATCGACGTGGTGCCAGAAGGCCGACGGGTCGTGGCGCATCGAGGCGATCGGGCGCCGCCGGGGGATGGGGACGGTGGCCATCAGAGCACCGTGTCCGTGCCCTGGGGGACGTACTCGGCCACCGCGTCGTCGACGTCGAACCACCCGCCGAGCGGGGCCGTGAAGGGGCTGTCGGCGGCCCCGAAGCGCTCGATGTCGCAGCCCACCGAGGCGAACGGCTCGAGCACCCGCCGGGTGAGCGGCACGGCGGCGGCGGCGCCGAAGCCGGACTCCTGGAACACCGTGGCCATGGCGATCACGGACTCGCGGCCCTCGGTGGGCGTCGGGGCGAAGGCGGCGAACAGCGACGAGTCGTTCTTCCCCGTCACCTGGGCCGTCCCCGTCTTGCCCGCCACCGGGCACTGCGACTGGTCGAAGCCGGCGAAGGCCCTCGTCGCCGTGCCCCCGGACGCCTTGGTGACGCCGTCGAAGCCGGCGACCATCGGCTCGCGCCACTCGGGCCGCAGGTCGACGAGGCCGGTGGCCTCGGCCTCGGTGACCTCGACGTTGGCCTCGGTGGCGTAGTCGTTGACCTGGAGCACGAGCTGTGGCTTCCAGACGGTGCCCCCGTTGGCGAGCGTGGCGTAGCCCTGGGCCAGCTGGAGCGGCGAGACGAGGACGTCCCCCTGGCCGACCATGGTGTTGCCGCTCACCCCCGCGGTCCACGTGCCGGCCACCCGGGCCTCGTCGTTGTCGCCGTTGAGGGCGATCGAGAAGTCCATCAGCCAGTCCGGCGTCGGGATCCGCCCGGTGGCCTCGCCGGGCAGGTCGATGCCTGGCTTGTGGCCCAGGCCCCACGTCTCGAGCGAGCGCTGCATGGCGTCCCGGCCGATGCGGTCGCGGGCCCGCCACGAGTCGTCGCCCAGCTTGTAGAAGTAGGTGTCCGACGAGCGGGTGATCGCCGCGGTGAGGTCGACCGCGCCGTTGCCGGTGCCGCCGGCGTTGCGGGCCGAGCAGTTGTTCTCGACGTCGGTGTTGCAGGTGGCGCTGTAGAGGTAGGTGCCGGTGTCGTTGTAGACGTAGTCCGGCGTGATCAGGCCGTTGGCCAGCCCGGCGAAGGCGCTGAAGAGCTTGAAGGTCGAGCCCGGGGCGTACTGGCCGCCGATGGCCCGGTTCAACAGCGGGTAGTTGTGCTCGTCGCCGCGATCGTCGGCCGAGATGGCCTCGTAGTCGGCCCGGGAGATGCCGCCGACGAAGAGGTTGGGGTCGTAGGTCGGATACGACGCCATGGCCAGCACCTGGCCGTTGCGGGGATCGATGGCCACCGAGGCGGCGCCCAGCGGGTTGCAGCCGCCGGGCAGGAAGCAGCCGTTGTCCTGCACGCCCCGGCGCCGCTCGATCTCGGCCGCCAGGCCCTTCTCCATCAGGTACTGCATGTTGATGTCGACGGTGAGGTACACGTCGCGGCCGGGCACGGGCTCACGCCTCTGCTCGGTGATCTCGCGGATCGGCCGGTTGCGGGCGTCGACCTCGTAGACCTCCTGGCCCGGGGTGCCCCGCAGCTCCATCTCCATCAGCTGCTCGATGCCGGCCTTGCCGATGTCGTCGTCGTTCTCGTACGGCTTGTCGGGGTTCTGGGCCTCGTCCAGCTCGTCCTCGGTGATCGAGCCGACGTAGCCGAGGACGTGGGCGAGCAGGGCCCCGTAGAGGTACCGGCGCGCCGTCACCCGCTCGACGACGACGGTGGGGAACATCTCGGGGTGCTCGGTGATGTAGAGCTCGAGCTCCTCGGAGATCCCGGTGGCGACGGGGACGGGCTTGAACTTGCTGTAGCGCTCGTCCTCGATGCGGGAGCGGAGCTCGTCCTCGTCGATCGGCTCCGGAGGTGGGGGGTCGGCCTTGCCCGAGCCGTCGGGGTTCTGGGCCCCGGTGGCCACGCCGGCCGGGGGCGGGTGCTCGGTGAAGGGCCCATCGGGCTGGGTCGTCGTCGCCCCGGACTCGTCGAGGGCGGAGTTCGCATCTTCCTCCGGGACGGTCGTCGTCGTGCTCGTGGTGGTCGTCCCGTCGGGACCCGTGCCCTCGGTCAAGTCGTCCGGCGCCGTGGTGGTCGTCGTCTCCTCGGGTCGGGGCCCGGGGTCGTCGGCCACCCGCTCGCCGCCGTAGATGCGGAGCTCGTCCTGGAAGATCTGGTCGGCCAGCAGGCGGAGGAGCTCGGTCTGCTTCGGGCCCGTGAGATCGATGAAGTCCTGGTAGTCGACCTGGATCTGGATGATGCGGCGGTTCTCGACCAGCACCTTGCCGGAGCGGTCGAGGATGCGGCCCCGCGGCGCCTCCTTGATCACCGTCTGGGTGCGGGCGCTGTCGACGGCCGCGGTGGCCTCGTCGGTGGTGAGCACCTGGAGGTACCAGAGACGGGTGAAGAGCGCGGCGAAGAGCGAGAGGGCCACGATGCCGAGCACGTGGTGGCGGGCGCGGGGGTTGGCAGAGGTCATCAGGGGGTCACGAGCGGAAGACGGAGGGGCCGCGGTCGCGGGCACGGCTCTCGGGCCCGTAGGCCCAGCGCAGCGCCCACCGCATGGGCTTGCTGAACACGACGTTCACCACGGCGATGACGGCGACGATAGCCGGCAGCCTCCCCGGATCGACCGTCACGCCGAACACGACGGCGAGGCCGGCGTAGAGCAGCGTCCCCAGCGCCGAGGCCACGGCCACCAGGCCCAGCTGGATGACCGCGGCGTCACGCAGGACCGAGTCCTTGGCCGTGCCCACCGACCAGCCGACCAGCGCCCCGGTCAGGGCCGAGAGCCCCATCGGGGTGTCGAGGAGCATGTCGAAGAACAGCCCGGCGGCGAAGCCGGCGATGGCGCCCCGCTCGGCGTCGGTCTCCAGGGCGGCGGCGATGGCCACCAGCAGCACCAGGTTGCCCCGCCCGCCGGCGATCGACAGCGGGGAGATGACGACCACCTGCACGACCAGGGTGACGAGGGTGACGAGGGCCAGCCGGGCGACTACCACGGCACCGTCACGAGCAGTCGTCGGTGCAGAGGAGCACGGCGACGTAGCTCAGCCCCTCGAGGTCGGCCGACGGGTCGATGACGACGATCTGCTCGGTCCGGTCCTCGGTGGGGCGGACCGAGTCCACCTCGCCCACCGGGATGTTGGGCGGGTAGGCGCTGCCCTCGAGGCCGCTGGTGACGACGGCATCGCCCCGCTTGGCGGTGTCGGGCTGGATGCCCTCATCGATGCGCACCATCCCGTCCTGACCGGCGGCATGGGCCTTGCCGACGTCACGGGCCTCGACCAGCTTGACCCCGAAGCCGGGGTAGTCGGGGTCGGTGATGACCCGGATCCGCGCCGTGCCGCCCTCGACCCGCTCGATCCGGCCGACCAGCCCGGCGTCGGTCACCACGACCATGCCCCGCTCGATGCCGTCGCCCGAGCCCCGGTTGATCTCGAAGGTCAGGTCGAAGGCGGTGAGGGGGCCCGAGGAGACCTTGGCGTACACGCGCTCGATGTTGTCCGAGAACGTGAGCTGGGTCAGCCGTTCGAGCTCGGCGACGTCTTGCTCCTCGGCCTCGGTGCGCACCACGTCGCCCTCCAGGGCGTCGATCTGGCGCTGCAGGTCCTGGTTCTCGTCCTCGAGGTCGTCGTACTCGAAGATGCCCTTCCAAGCGTCCTCGAACGGCGAGGCGATGGCGTTGCCGATGCCCTCGAAGGGCGAGAAGACGGTGCCGGCCACCGTCCGGAGGCCCTGCACCGGGCCGGTGTCCTTGTAGTCGAGGGTGAGGACGGTCAGCGACGCGAGGACCAGCAGGATCAGCGTGAAGCGCGAGCGTCCGAAACGCCGGGATGCGGGCACGGAGGCGCGGCGGGGATCAGGTCTGCGGGTTCGACGAGAACAGGACGCCCTTCAGCGCCTCGAACTCCTCGAGCGACTGCCCCGAACCGATGGCCACGCAGTGGAGGGGGTTGTCGGCGATGACGATGGGCATGCCGGTCTCGTGCTCGAGCCGGTGCGACAGCCCGTGGAGGAGGGCCCCACCACCGGCCAGGACGATGCCCTGCTCCATGATGTCGGCCGCCAGCTCCGGCGGGGTCTTGTCCAGGGTGACCTTCACGGCGTCGCACACGGCGGAGACGGGCTCCTCGAGGGCCTCGCGGATCTCCTCGGTGCTGGTCACGATCGTCTTGGGCAGGCCGGTCACGAGGTCACGGCCCCGGATCTCGGCGTGGAGCTCCTCCTCGAGCGGCCAGGCCGACCCGAGGGCCATCTTGACCTCCTCGGCGGTGCGCTCGCCGAGGGCGAGGCTGTACTCCTTCTTGATGAACTGGATGATGGCGTCGTCCAGCTCGTCGCCGCCGACCCGCACCGACTGGCTGGCCACGATGCCACCCAGCGAGATCACGGCCACCTCGGTGGTGCCGCCGCCGATGTCGACGATCATGTTGCCGGTGGGCTCCTGGACCGGCAGCCCGGCACCGATGGCGGCGGCCATGGGCTCCTCGATGATGTAGGCCGGCTTGCGGGCGCCGGCGTACTCGGCGGCCTCCTGCACGGCCCGCTGCTCGACCCCGGTGATGCCGGAGGGCACGCAGATCACCATGCGGGGCTTGGCGAAGCGCCGCTGGTGGACCTTGTGGATGAAGAAGCGGAGCATCTTCTCGCAGATCTCGAAGTCCGCGATCACCCCGTCCTTGAGCGGCCGGATGGCCTGGATGTGGGCCGGGGTGCGCCCGATCATCCGCTTGGCCTCGGTGCCGACGGCCAGCACCCGCCCGTCCTTGACCGAGATGGCGACCACCGACGGTTCGTTGAGGACGATGCCCCGACCGCGCACGTAGACGAGCGTGTTGGCGGTGCCGAGGTCGACAGCCATGTCGCGGCCCATGAGCGAGCTGATCGGGTTGTCGGACACGAGACCTCCGAGGCTGCGCACGGGTTCGGGCGCGAGTCGGCCCGAAGTGTAGGCGCTGTCATGGGACCGCAACAATCATCCCCTAGCCGGAACCGGGGTCGAAGTGGTGGATCCTGGAAGGAGAGCCTGGTCAGAGGGTATGTGTGACGCTTGGCGTCAGACCCCGGCGGGGAACCACAGCCCGACCTCCCGGTCGGCCGACTCGGTGCCGTCCGAGCCGTGGACCAGGTTCTCGTTGGTGGTGGTGGCGTAGTCGCCCCGGATCGAGCCGGGCTGGGCCTCGCCGACCTGGGTCTTGCCGATCAGGATGCGGCACAGCTCCCAGGTGTCGTCGTTGGGCCCCTCGACCACCATGGCGAAGACGGGCGATCGGGTCAGGAAGGCCACCAGCTCGCCGTAGAACGGCTTCTCGGCGTGCTCGGCGTAGTGCGCCTCGGCCAGCTCCTTGCTCACGGAGCGCAGCTCGGCCGCCACCAGGCGGAGGCCCTTGCGCTCGATGCGGCTCACGATCTCGCCCACCAGCCCCCGCTCCACGGCGTCGGGCTTGGCCATCACGAAGGTGCGGGACGTCATGCCCGGGACCGTAGTGAGTCGGCCAGTCCCCCGACCAAAGGCTCAGCGGACCACGAGGTGCCAGGCACCTCGTGGTCCTCCGCTGTCACACCCCGTCGGCAAGATCGGGGCATGGGACGTCCGCACCGGCGAGGATCCGAGACCGGCATCCACCACGTGATGAACCGTGGCGTCGATCACCAGCCGATCTTCTTCGCCGACGATGACCGGAAGGAGCTCGGCCGTCGCCTGACCGCGATCCACGATGCGTTCTCCGTCACCACGCTCGCCTACTGCCTGATGGGGAACCACCTCCACCTCGCGCTCTGCGCCCCCGACGGCGTGTTGCCGGACGCCATGCACCACCTGACCAGCGTCTACAGCCGGCACCTCAACGACCGGCTGGGGCGTGACGGCCCACTGTTCCGGGGCCGCTACCACTCGATCCCCGTCGAGAGCGACTCCTACCTGCTCTGGCTCACCCGGTACGTGCACCGGAACCCTCTCGACATCGCCGGCGTGACCTCACCCCGTGACTACCGCTGGTCGAGCTATCGGAGCTACCTGGGGTTGCGCCCGGCCCCGAGGTTCCTCGATCGCCAGCCCGTGCTGGACCTCGTCGGGGGCCGGATCGATGAGCTCGCCGCCATCACCGAGGACCGGGCTCCGATCCGGCCTCGGACGGTCAGCGACCTGGTCGGCCTCGTCCGATGCGCTCGAGCGGTCGAGGATCTGACGGAGTCGGCGCCGGGTGATCGACCCGAGGCGAACATCGACCGCACTCTGCTGGTGCTGCTCGCGGCGCGCACCGACGATCCGTCGCTCGCCCGGCTGATCGAGGCCGCGCTCGGCCCCCGGCCGACCAAGGCCGCCCGCCAAGCCGCCCGGAGAGCCGAGGGGCGCCGGTGCGACGACCCCGTCGTGTCGAGGGCGCTGCGGTGGATCGAGCTCCAGCTGTCCGGTGCGACATGAGGACCACGAGGTGCCTGGCACCTCGTGGTCCGGGTCAATCGCCGGACCAGCGGCCGTCGGGGTGGAGGGTGAGGATCTCGGCGCCGTCGTCGGTGACGAGGAGGGTGTGCTCGAACTGGGCCGTGCGCCGGCCGTCGGTGGTGACCGCCGTCCACTGGTCGTCCCACAGCCGGTGCTGCCAGGCGCCGATGGCGATCATGGGCTCGATGGTGAAGGTCATCCCGGGCTCCATCACCACCCGGGTGTCGCGCGGCTCGTCGTAGTGGAGGATGTGGAGCCCGGTGTGGAACTCGTGGGCCACGCCGTGACCGGTGAAGGCCCGCACCACCCCGAAGCCCTCGTCCTCGGCGTGGGTCTGGATGGCCTGGCCGATCACGCTGGTGGGCCGGCCCGGCCGCACCGCCTCGATCCCCCGCTCCAGGCACTCGCGGGTGACCCGCACCAGCCGGCGGCTCAGCTCGTCGACCGTGCCCACGCACCAGGTGGCGTTGGTGTCGCCGTGGACGCCCTCGCGGAACAAGGTGACGTCGAGGTTGACGATGTCGCCGTCGCGCAGGGCCCGCCCGTCGGGGATCCCGTGGCAGATGACCTCGTTGACCGACGTGCAGATCGACTTGGGGTACGACGGCTCGCCGTAGTTCAGGGGGCTGGGGTAGCCACCGGCGGCCAGGCAGGCGTCGTGGCAGATGCGATCCAGCTCGTCGGTGGTGACGCCGACGGCGACGGCCTCGCCCACCGTGCGGAGGATCTCGGCGGCAGCGGCGCCGGTCCGGCGCATGGCGGCGATGGTCTCGTCGTCCTGGACGTCGGAGACGTCGCGCCGGCTGCGCCCGCCGTCGACGGCGTAGCGGGGCAGGTCGACGCCGTCGGGCACCGGCAGCTGGGGGGTCGTCGGGGCCGGCCGCACCCGCTCGAACGACGGGGCGTGGCAGCGCTTGAACTTGCGGCCCGAGCCGCAGAAGCAGGCGTCGTTGGGCCGCATCCGGACCGGGTCGATCTCGGTGGCGGTGGCGGTGGGGCTCATGACGCGATCTCCAGGTCCTTGGCCGCGGCGCGCAGCGGGCCGACGAGCGACAGCGAGCCGCCGGCGACGATGAGGTCGTCGTCGGTGGCGATGTCCCGCGCCCTCCGCAGGGCCTCGGCGGGGTGGTTGACGGCCTCGGCGACGAGACCCATCGACGTCGCCGCCGCGGCCAGCGTGGTCGACGGGATGGCGCGGGGCGAGGGCGGCGTGCAGGCCACGACGATGGCGGCGTCGCCGGCACCGAGGGCCTTGAGCATCTCGACCGGGTCGCGCCCCCGCAGGAGGCCGACCACGAAGATGAGCGACCCGTGGAGCGTCATCTCGTCGCGGATGGTGGCGGCCACCGTCCGGGCCCCGTCGACGTTGTGGGCGCCGTCGATGATCACCGTCGGCTGACGCCCGACGACCTCGAAGCGGCCGGGCAGCGTGACGGCCTCGAAGGCGGCCCGGACCACCTCGTCGCCGACCGGACGACCGAAGAAGGCCTCGACCGAGGCCAGGGCGATCGAGGCGTTGTCGGCCTGGTGGGCGCCGTGGACCGGGATGAGGAGGTCGTCGTAGGTCGCCTCCGGCGTGCGGAGGTCGACGACCCGCCCCCCGACGGCCACGCGGTTGCGCTCGCAGCCGAAGGCCTCGTCGCGGTACCAGCGGGTGCGGGCCGGGGTGGCCTCGGCCACCTCCCGCAGGGCGGGGTCGCGCTCGCCGAACAGGAGGGTCGACCCCTCCTTCGAGATGCCCAGCTTCTCGATGGCGATCTCGCGCCGCCAGTCGCCGCGGCCGTCGGTGTGGTCACGACCGATGTTGGTGACGACGGCGACCTCGGCGTCGATGACGTTGGTGGCGTCGTAGGTGCCGAGCATGCCCACCTCGACCACGGCGGCGTCCACCGCCTCGTCGGAGAAGACCCGGAAGGCGGCGGCCGTGAGGCTCTCGAACTTCGACAGCTTGGCGCCGCTGGCCTCCTCGGCCCACGACACGGCCTCGAGGGCGGCGGCGAACTCGTCGTCGCTCACCCCCTCACCGTCGATCCTGATGCGGTCGGCGGGGCGACCGAGGTCCGGGCTGATGTAGGTCCCGACCCGGAGGCCGGCGGCGAGGAGCAGGCGCGTGGCCATCTCGGCGACCGACCCCTTGCCGTTGGTGCCCGTCACGTGGATGGCGTGGAGATCCTCCTGCGGCCGGCCGAGGGCCTCCAGGGCGGTCTTGACGGGATCGATCGACAGCCCCACGGCCCGCCCGGCCTGGGCCTCGATGTCGACGCGCGTCCTCAGGTAGGCGTGGGCGTCGAAGCTCATCAGGTCGAGTGTAGGGACGACGTCCGCCGGTGACCCACCGCAGATCCGGTACCGTCCCGGCCCTGACGGCCACCCACCTCCCCGGCGACGAGGCCTTCTTCGGCGAGTGGCTGGCCCACGGATCGACCGGAGGGCGCGACCTCGAGCGATCCCGCCACCTGGCCGCGTCCCTCGGCCACGACACCACCGCCGGGGCCCGCCGCCGAGCCATCGTGGTCGGATCCAAGGGCAAGGGGACGGCCGTCGCCGCCCTGGCGCGCGCCCTCGACGCCGCCGGCCTCGTCGTCGGCACGGTGACCAGCCCCCCGTTCCGGTCCAACCGGGAGCGGCTGCGCCTCGGCGGCACCTCCATGCCGCCGCCCGCCTACGCCGCCCTGGCCGCCGAGGTGGCCGCCGGCGTGGACCGCCTGCCGGCACCGACGGCCGGCTACCTCTCCCCCAGTGGCGCCTACCTCGTCGCCGGCGACCACACCCTCGGACGGACGGCGGACGTCGTCGCCCTGGAGGAGGGCCTCGGGGGGCGGTCGGACGAGATCTCCCTCTTCTCCGCCGAGGTC
>DASYLG010000491.1:0-7279 GCA_036009685.1 Iamia sp.
GCCGACCACGACGACGAGCTGTTCCGGGCGGGCGAGACGTCGCCCACCTTCTTCGGGTCGGCCCTCACCAACTTCGGCGTGCGGTTGCTGCTCGACGCCGTGATCGACCTGGCCCCGGCGCCCACCCCCCGGGCCGACGAGGCGGGCAAGGAGCGCGCCCTGGAGGCCCCCTTCTCGGGGCTGGTGTTCAAGGTCCAGTCGAACATGGACAAGGCCCACCGCGACCGCATCGCCTACCTGCGGGTGTCGTCGGGGCGCTTCGAGCGGGGCCAGGTGGTCACCCACGCCCGCACCCACAAGCCCTTCGCCACCAAGTACGCCCACTCGGTGTTCGGGGCGGAGCGCGAGACCATCGAGGTGGCCTGGCCGGGCGACGTGGTGGGGCTCGTCAACGCCACCGACGTCCGGGTCGGCGACACCCTCTACCTCGACGAGCACGTCGTGTACCCGACCATCCCGAGCTTCGCCCCCGAGCAGTTCGCCGTGGCCCGGGTCCGGGACACGGCCAAGGTCAAGCAGTTCCGCAAGGGCGTGGCCCAGCTCGACGAGGAGGGCGTGGTCCAGGTGCTGCGCGACCCCGCATTCGGCGACATGGCGCCCGTGCTGGCCGCCGTCGGGCCCATGCAGTTCGAGGTGGCCGTGCACCGGCTGGAGAACGAGTTCGGCGCCCCGGTCGAGCTCAGCCCCACCAGCTACACCGTCGCCCGGGTCACCGACGCGGAGAGCTCCGACGCCCTGCGGGGCATGCGCGGGGTCACGGTCCTGGCGCGGGCCGACGGCACCCGTCTCGCCCTCTTCGAGAGCAAGTTCTGGCTCGACCGGGTCGCCGCCGACCAGCCCGAGCTCCGCCTCGACCCCCTCGTCGGCAACAGCCTCGCCGGCTGAGCGCAGGGTGGGCGGTTGGTGCCCGGCACCATGCGACCACGAGGTGCCAGGCACCTCGTGGTCCTCGGTCTTGGTGGACCAACCGCACATCGGTCCTACCCAGTGGTGGACGAGTCGCCGGAGGCGGGGTCGGGGGGTTCGAGGGCGGTGAGGCGGGACTCGATGCGGTCGAGGGCGGCGGCGACGCGGTCGACCGAGTCGCGCAGGTCGGCGGTGGTGACGACGTCGCCCAGGGCGATGCGGACCGACGCCAGCTCGCGGGCCAGGAACTCGGTGTCGGCCTGGGTCCGGCTGTTGACCTGGCGGTCGAGCTCGGCCTGGCGCCGGTCGCGGTCGTCCTGGCGGTTCTGGGCCAGCAGGATCAGCGGGGCGGCGTAGGCGGCCTGGGTGGAGAAGGCCAGGTTCAGGAGGATGAACGGGTACTCGTCCCAGCGGGCCCACGCGATCGTGACGTTGATCGTGATCCAGATGACGACGAGGACGGTCTGGCCCATGAGGAACCGGCCGGTGCCGAGGAACCGGGCGATGCCCTCGGAGAACCGGCCGAAGGCGTCCGGGTCGTAGAACCCGGTCCACTCCAGGCGCCGGCGGGGACGCGAGAGGTCCGAGGGGCGGCGGGCCACGTCAGGCCCCCTCGCCGGCGGCGTAGCGGCGGCGGCGACGCCAGTCGGGCGGCAGGACGTGGTCGAGGACGTCGTCGACGGTGACGGCACCGACGAGGCGGTTGGCCCCGTCGCAGACGGGGACGGCGATCACGTCGTAGGCGGCGAGGCGCTCGGCCACGTCGCGCAGGGGCATGTCGGGCGAGACCGGCTCGGGGTCGAGGTGGGCGCAGTCCTCCAGCCGGGTGCCGGGGTGCTCGCGCAGGAGCCGCTGGAACGGGACGGTGCCGATGAAGCGGCCGGTGGGCGTCGACGTCGGCGGGCGGACCACGAAGACCTGGGCGGCCAGCTCCATGGGCAGGTCGGGCTCGCGCACCGTCGCCAGTGCCTCGGCCACGGTGGTGGTGGCGGTGAGGACGACGGGCTCGGGGGTCATGAGCCCACCGGCCGTGTCGTCGTCGTAGGCCAGCAGCCGGCGGATCGGCGTCGACTCCTCGGGCTCCATGGCCTCGAGGAGACGCTGGCGCTCGGGCTCGGGCAGCTCGCCCAGCAGGTCGGCGGCGTCGTCGGGCTCCATCTCCTCGATGACGTGGGCGGCGCGCTCGAGGTCGAGGCCCTGGAGGAGGCGGATCTGCTCGTCCTCGGGCAGCTCCTCCAGGAGGTCGGCCAAGCGGTCGTCCTCCATCAGCTCGGCCAGCCGGCGGCGCTTGGCGTGGGGGAGGCTGCGGATGCGCTCGGCCACGTCGGACTGGTGCATGTTGCGGAGCTCGGCCACCTCGGCATACTCGGGCCCGGCGTCGAAGGTGGGGGCGACGTCGCCCCACTCGACGACGTGGGTGCTCCGCCGGCGCAACGGCCCGCGCCCGCCGAGGGCGACGGCGACGACGAACCAGAAGCCGGTGCGGGTCGACTCCTCGATCGAGACGTCGACGATGTAGGCGTCCTCGACCCGGGTGCCGCGGATGTCGGCCATGGCCAGCTTCTCGCCCGGTCGCTGGCGGAAGGGCTGGACGTCGATCATCCCCGAGCGGAGCCGCACCCCGGTGGGGTCGATCGAGCCGATGCGGGCCTCGTTGACGAAGATCTTGCGCCGGTCGACGGCCACAACGAGGCCGAGGACGCGGGCCGGCTCGGCCCCCGACGGGACGGTGACGACGTCGTCGATGCGCCCGATGGCGTGGCCGTCCGCGTCGAGCAGCGGCAGCCTGACCAGGCGGGAGACGAAGATCGGACCGGGCACGACGGCACGCTACCCGTGTGCTCCCCGGAGCGGCTCCGACCGTTCTACGGCCGGTCGTCCGTCCGGTGGGCGTCGCTGTCGGTCTGGCCCGAGGTGTCGAACCCGCCGCTCGACAGGTTGCGGGTGAGGAGGTCGGCGAAGGCCTCCGGCGCCAGCGGTGGGGAGAACCAGTAGCCCTGGCCCAGGTCGCAGCCGATGGCCTTGAGGGCGGTGATCTGGTTGGGGTTCTCGATGCCCTCGGCCACGGTGTGGACGCCGAGACGGCGACCCAGGGCGACGATGGCCTCGAGGACCGGGGTGGGCTCGGCGTCGGTGATGCCGGAGACGAAGCTGCGGTCGACCTTGAGCACGTCGACGGGCAGGTCGTCGGCGTAGCGGAGCGAGGAGTACCCGACGCCGAAGTCGTCGAGGGCGATCTGCACGCCCAGGTCCTTCAGCGATGTGAGCCGGCTGCGGTCGTCCTCCATGTGATCGATGACGACCGTCTCGGTGATCTCGAGGGTGAGGGTCTTGGGGTCGAGGGCGAACTGGGAGACGACATCGCGCACGGCATCGACGATCGACGCCTGCTCGAGCTGGCGGACCGAGAGGTTCACGCTCATCGACAAGGCGGCGTCGGCCGGCAGGGTGAGCTGCCACGTGCGCAGCTGCTGGCACGCCTCCTCCAGCACCCACTGGCCCAGCTGGACGATGAGGCCGGTCTCCTCGGCGATGCCGATGAAGGCGTCCGGCGAGAGGCGGCCGCGGCGGGGATGGTCCCAGCGGACGAGGGCCTCGGCACCGGTGATGCGCCCGGTCTCCAGGGCGACGACGGGCTGGTACACGAGGGCCAGCTGGCCCGAGGTGATGGCCCGGGCCAGGTCGGCCTTGAGCTCGAGCCGCTCGAAGGCGGTGACGTGCATCGCCTCCTCGAACAGCTCGACGCGGTCCTTGCCCCGCTCCTTGGCCAGGTACATGGCCATGTCGGCGTTGCGCAGGACGACCTCGGCGGTGGTGCCCTCGTCGCCGATGGCGGCGATGCCGATCGACGCGGTGACCACGATCTCCCAGCCGTTGACGTCGAAGGGCACCCGCAGCTCGTGGAGGAGGCGCAGGGCGACGCCGACGGGGCCGAGGTCGTCGTCGGTGGGACGGACCAGCACGGCGAACTCGTCGCCGCCGAGGCGGGCGGCGGTGGCGCCGGTGGGCAGGCTGGCGGTGAGCCGGCCGGCCACGGCCACGAGCAGCTCGTCGCCCACGGCGTGGCCCAGGCTGTCGTTCACGGTCTTGAAGTCGTCGAGGTCGACGAAGAGGACGCAGGCCGAGCCGTTGCCCTCGGCCGAGGTCAGCTCGACCAGCTCGCCGAAGCGGGTGCGGTTGGCCAGGCCGGTGAGGGCGTCGTGGTGGGCCTGGTGCCGCAGCGTCGACTCCAGCTGCTTGCGGACGGTGACGTCGCGGGCGTTGAGCACGATGCCGTGGACGGCGGGGTCGTGGCGCAGGTCGCTGACGGTGACGTCGAGCGTGCGCACGCTGCCGTCGAGGGCCAGCGCCCGCAGCTCGATGCTGGTCGGTGCGGTGCGGTCGGCCGCCCCCCGCAGGGCGTGGAGCAGCAGGTCCTGGGCGTCGCGCCGCTGGTCGGCGACGATGATGGCCGTGGCCGGCGTGTCGAGCAGCTGCTCGGAGCGGTAGCCGAGGAGCGGGGTGATGGCCGGCGACACGTAGGTGAACCGGCCCCAGTCGTCGATGACGGCGACCACGTCGCCCACGTTCTGGACGAGGGCCCGGAAGCGGGCCTCGCTGCGGAACAGACGCAGCTCGGCGTCCTTGCGATCGCTGACCTCGCGGCAGTTGAGGACGTAGCCGTCGACCTCGGGCTCGGCCGTGAGGTCGCGGGCGGCGACCTCGAACCAGCGGGGCGAGCCGTCGACGTGGCGGAGGCGGACCTCGACGGGGAGGGAGAAGGTGGTGCCGTCGGCCTGGCCCAGCAGGTCGTCGAGCAGGGCCACGTCCTCCGACACGGGGAGGTCACGGGCGGGGGCGCCGAGGAGCGAGGCCTCGTCCCGTCCCAGCAGCCGGCGGGAGGCGGGGCTGACGAAGGAGATGGTCCGATCGGCGTCGACGGTGATGATCAGGTCGGACGAGTTCTCGACCAGGGCCTGGAAGCGGCGCTCGATGCGGCTGCGCTGCAGGGCCTCGGACAGCTCGGCCGTCTCCAGCGCCAGGGTCGCCGTGCTGGCCAGCGAGTCGATGGCCTCGCGGAGGACGACGGGGACGATGTCGGGCGAGGTCACCACCAGCACGTGGCGGTCGGTGGACCCGAGGCCCAGGGGCACGACGTAGGAGCGACGGGCCGGTGCGGTGTTGCGGTGAGGGGAGTCGAGCGGGATGGCGTC
The DNA here is from genome assembly GCA_036009685.1 of Iamia sp. Lineage (GTDB taxonomy): Bacteria > Actinomycetota > Acidimicrobiia > Acidimicrobiales > Iamiaceae > Iamia. The sequence continues at coordinate 5,100 of DASYLG010000491.1, forward strand.
GACCTCGAGGGGGTCGTCGCCCAGATCTCCCCACCAGGCGACCTCGGCGATCGGGACCCGTCCCCCCACGACGAGGCCCGAGCCGGGCCCGGCCGAGTCCCGCACGACGAGGCAGTCGTCCTCGGCCACGACGATGGTCGCCCGCAGGCCGGAGCGGTGGTTGGCCAGGTCGACGACCGCCTCGACGGTGGCCCGCAGCATCTCGCGGCGCCCGGGGGCGACGGCGAGCAGGGCGTTGGCCCGGCGCAGGCGCTGCTCGAAGGTCGTGGCCCGCTCCTGGGCCCGCAGCAGGTAGGCCAGGCGGGCGAGCACCAGGCCGGAGATCAGCACCGAGCTGACGATGTGGACGCCGACGGCGGCCGGACGGTCGAGCAGCCGCTGGACGCCGAGCAACACGGGGTTGATCAGGAGCGCCCCGGCGAGCAGCCCGACCCGCTGCCACGTGAGCTTGACGTTCACGGTGTCGGCGGCCTCGGTGATCCTGCTCAGGTGCGGGTGCAGGGCGGCGGCGCCGAAGAAGACGAAGATGTACGGGGCGAGAGCGCGGCCCAGCGAGGCCTCGGGCCCGCCGGCGGCCTCGACCGTCACGGCCAGGTCCTGGGCGAAGATGAGGCAGACCGCCATGGCGAGGAGCCGGTAGCTGGTGGTCCGGGCCCCGGGCCCCACCGCCAGGCGGGCGATGCTCGCCAGCAGGGCGGTGGTGAGGAGGGCGTAGAAGCTGTTGACGATCCGGGCCGATCCCGCCACGCCCTCGTCGGTGACGTACGGCCACAGCAGCAGCACCCACACGACGGTCTCGATGCCGGCGGCGATGATGGCGCCGTCGATGATGGCGGCGCGGTTGCGGTCGGGCGAGCGCAGGTGGCCCAGCAGGATGCTGCCCGAGATGAGCAGGACGTGACCGACCACCAGGACGGTGTCGGCGGGGGAGGGGAAGGGCCGCTCGACGCCGATGAGGGAGCCGTGGATGGTCCGAGCCAGCCCGCCGATCAGGAAGGCCGAGCTGGCGAAGGCGAAGCACAGCCAGGTGCGGCGAACCATGCCCTCGCTCCGCCGGGCGATCATGACGCCGATGGCGACCGAGCACCAGCCCAGGATCTGCTGGAGGAGGCCGTTGGCCGTGGGGCCGGCGGTGACGGCGGCGACGGTGGACACGGCGGTGCCCGCGACGAGGTAGACGATCCACCCGTCTCGACGCCACGAATGCCACTTCACGGGATACCTCATCGGCAGCCGCTCGCCGATGGGGAGGTTCTGGGGCGGGAAGCGAAGGAGGGGGTAGCGCCAACACGGAGCGAGGCTGTAGGTTCACTGCCTGGGGTGACCCGGAGCTTTCGCTCGGGGCGCCGCGCAGCAGCAGACCGGAGCAGCTCCATGGGGACGGTCGTGACGACACAGACAGTGCCGCAGGCGTCACCGACGCCCCACGCGTCGCGCCGCCAGGTGCTGGAGCTGTCGTGGGTGATCGGCGTCGTCGTGTTCGTCATCATCCGGTTCGTCATCGCCTACTCGACGCTCGCTCGCTACGGACGGATGACCGTCATCGTGTTCGGCGTGCTCGACATCGCGACCGCGGTGCCCTACGCGCTCGGTACTGCTCGGGTGGTGACCGGTCTGGTCGATCGCAGGATCGGCTACGCCAGTCGCTGGGCCATGATCGCCTGCGCCTCGTTCGTGGCGCCCTACGTGTGGCTGGCTTGGGCGGGTCGAGAGGAGTTCCCGGCGGTCGCCTACGTGGTCATCGGTGTGCTCGCCGTCCTCCTGGGCTTGAACGCTCTGATCGGCATCGTCCGGAACGTGCGCAACGAGCAGCGTCCCGAACCACGTCTGGACGAAGCGTAGGAGCGGCGCCGCCGCCGAGCGCGCATGGTCGCGCTCGGCCGGGTGGCCCTAGGAGCGCTCGCCCACCCGGGCGGCGTCGAGCGACGGGAGCCGCCAGCGCTCGGCCTCGCCGGGCTCGACCGCCTCGAGGGTCCAGGCCCAGAAGTCCGGGTTCTCGTCCGCTGTGACCTGGTACTCGGGCCCCTGGAGGGGCATGGCGACCGGCACGGGCGTGCTGCCCATGTACTCCTTGCCGACCCCGATGATGTCGAACGGCAGGCGGTACGTGCCCTGGAACACCTCGAGCAGCCAGTCGTCGATGAGGGCGACGAGGGTGGTCGATCCGGCCCGGAAGGCGT
>DASYLG010000492.1:0-4815 GCA_036009685.1 Iamia sp.
AGGGCCACGGCTCCCCGGACGCCGTCCCGGACCCGGTCGAGGGGCTCGCTGGCCCCCGGCTTCGAGCCGTTGCGGCCGCTCACCACGGCCACGGAGCAGGACACGGCCCAGGCCACCAGGCCGATGACGACGGCCCCCACCAGGATCGCCCCCAGGGGCTTCTCGACGAGCTCGGAGAAGGCCCCGCCGGTGCTGGCCTCCTCGCCGGCGGTGGAGCCCAGGAGGGCCAGCCGGAGGGCGATGACGCCGAACACGGTGAAGACCGCCCCCCGGGCCACCAGGCCGGCCCGGGCGAGGGGCGCGGTCCAGTCCGGATCGCCGATGTCGACGGTGGGGGCGTGGGGGGCGTGGGTGGCGCTCATGGCTGCTCCGGGGGGTGCGTCGGCGCTGGTCAACCGGCCCCCTACCCGAACCGCGGCACCGATCACCATGCCGGCCGGGGCGGCAAGCCATGGTCCGTTCGGCTCAATCCGACCACGCACGGTGAGTTCGTGGGGCGAAAAGGTTGTGGAGGGGCAGATCGTGCCGATCAGACGAACGACGGCCGAGGGGTCGCCGACGCCCCCTGGGGCCGTGCACGAGAGGCAGGAGATGGGGGACCCGTTCCACCCGACAGCGACGCCGGGCCTGGTCGAGCGGGCTGCCGCGCCCGCCGTCGAGCTGCTCGACGAGGCCGCCGGCCGGGCCGGGGTGACCCCGCTGCGGGCCCTCCTCTACACCGGCACCCTGGCGACCGCGGTGGGTGGCGCCCAGATCGCCGCCGGCCGCTCGCTCTCGCTGGGCGAGGTGGCGCTCGTCGTGCTGGCCGTCCTGGCCTGCACGGCCTGGGCCCTCGCCGCCCGCCACCAGACCGGCCGGACCCGCATCGCCCTCGTCGTCCTCGCCGCGGCGACGGCCCTCTGGGGCCTCGGCCGCCTGGCCGGTGCCATCCAGGGGACGGCCAAGGGCCGGGTCGAGCCGACGATCGCCCTCGACGACATCGGGGTCCTGGCGTCGGCCCTCTGCCTGCTGGTCGCCGTCCTGCTGCTGGTCGAGGGGCCGAGCCGGCGCATGACCCAGCTCCGCGCCCTGATCGAGGGTCTCATGATCGGCGGCTGCTCGCTGTTCGTGGCCTGGAACGGCGTCTTCGGCGCCACCTTCGCCATCGCCGAGGGCGCCTCGGCCATCGCCCGCACCGTCTTGATCCTGCAGCCGCTGGTGCAGGTGGCCATCGTGGCCGTCCTCGTCTCGGCCTCCACCCGGGTCCCGCCCGAGCGGTGGGACTGGTGGATCCCGGTGGCCTCCGGCATCGGCCTGATCGTCGCCGCCGACGTCGCCACCTCCCACGGCGACGCCCTGGTGTCCGGTCACGGCGCCACCCTCGGCCTGGTCGGCCACCTGGCCGGCTTCGGCGTCGTCCTCGTCGCCGCCGTGACCTCGACCGCCCCGCCGCCGTCGACCCCCCGCCCGCTGCGCAGCCGGCCTGTCCTGACCTGGCTGCCGAGCGTCGCCGCCCTGGGCATCCTGGCCGCCCTCCTCGTCACCGACGACCTGGAGCCCACCCGGCTCTACATCGCCATGTCGGTGCTCGGCCTCAGCGTCGCCCTCCACCTCGTCGTGATCCTGGAGAGCGACGAGCTGGCCGGCGACCTGTCGACGGCCCACGACGAGGCGATCCAGGCGTCGATCAGCAAGTCCCGCTTCCTGGCCACCGTGAGCCACGAGATCCGCACGCCGATGAACGCCGTGATCGGGCTCACCGGCCTGCTCCTCGACTCCGAGCTCGACGAGGAGCAGCAGGAGCTGGCCGTGGGCGTGGCCATCTCGGCCGAGGGCCTGCTCGACCTGATCAACGACCTGCTCGACTTCTCCAAGATCGAGGCCCAGAAGCTGGACCTGGAGGAGATCGACCTCGACCTCGAGGACCTCATCGGCGAGGTGGCGATGATCGTCGCCGACGGTGGCCACAAGAAGGGCCTGCAGGTCATCGCCTACTGCGACCCCGCCGTCGACCACCACCGCAAGGGCGATCCCCTGCGGCTCCGCCAGATCCTCCTCAACCTGGCGTCCAACGCGGTCAAGTTCACCGACAAGGGCACGGTGGTCATCCGGGCCGTCCCCGCCGGGTCCGACCCCGACATGGTCGCCTTCGAGGTGGTCGACACCGGCGTCGGCATCGCCGAGGAGGCCCGCACCCGCCTGTTCAAGCCCTTCTCCCAGGCCGACGACACGATCACCCGCCACTACGGCGGCACCGGCCTCGGTCTCGCCATCGTCAAGAACCTGGTCGACCTCCAGGGCGGCACGATCAACGTCGACAGCGAGCTGGGCGTCGGCACCTGCTTCCGGGTGACGCTCCCGCTGCCCAAGAGCATGCAGCCCAAGGTCGAGGCCGGCCTCGACGCCCTCGTCGGCCTCCGGGCCCTCGTCGTCGACAACAACGCCGTCACCCGGACCGTGCTCTCCCACACCCTCCACACCTGGGGCTTCGTCGTCGACCAGGCCGAGTCGGCCGAGGACGCCCTCGAGCTCTACGCCCGCACCCGGGGCACCTACGCCCTGGCCATCCTCGAGTACCAGCTCGACGGCATGGACGGCGTGAAGCTGGGTGAGATCCTGCGGGCCCAGGACCCCACGGCCTCCACCGTGATGATGCTGCTCAGCTCGGATCCCAACGTGTCCCGGCGGGCGGCTCACGACGCCGGCATCCGCTCGGTGCTGGTCAAGCCCGTCCGCAACACCTACCTGCTGCGGCGCATCGTCGAGACCGTCGTCTCCGAGCCGACCGCGCCCGTCCTCCCGTCGCCGTCCGCCGCCCCCGCTCCCGCCGTCCTCACCCCCTGACACCTGCTCACCGGCCCCCAGCCGGCCCCCGAAAGGAACCCACCGATGCCCGTCATCCTGCTCGTCGACGACAACAAGCTGAACCAGCTCGTCGCCAAGGGCACCCTCAAACGCCTCAACTACGCCGTCGAGATCGTCGACTCGGGCGCCGATGCCGTCCGGGCGTGCGCGTCCCGCGGCTTCGACGCCGTGCTGATGGACATCATGATGCCGGGCATGGACGGCTTCGAGGCCACCGCCCGCATCCGGGCCGTCGACGCCACCCGCGGCGACGGGCGCCACACCCCGATCATCGGGCTCAGCGCCCGGGCCATGGAGGGCGACCGGGAGCAGGCGCTGGCCGCCGGCCTCGACGACTACCTCACCAAGCCGGTCCGCGAGGACCAGCTGCGCGCCGCCCTCGAGCGCTGGATCCAGTCGGTCAGCGTCCTCGACTGACCGCCGAGACGACTGGCGGACGGGTCCGGAGCAGGGGCCCGTCCGTCGTCGCGTCCCGGCGAGGGGATCTGCCTTCCGTGGGCGGCGCGTCCCGACGGTAGGTTCGCCGCCATGGCAGAGGGATCCGAGACCGCCGTCGACGTCAAGCCCCGCAGCCGGGACGTCACCGACGGGCCCACCAAGGCGCCGGCCCGGGCCATGCTCCGGGCCGTCGGCATGGGCGACGACGACTGGGACAAGCCCCAGATCGGCGTGGCGTCGGCGTGGAACGAGATCACGCCCTGCAACGTGACCCTCCGACGGCTGGCCCAGCACGTGAAGGCGGGGGTCCACGCCGCCGGCGGGTTCCCGCTCGAGTTCGGCACCATCACCGTCAGCGACGGCATCAGCATGGGCCACGAGGGCATGCGGGGCTCGCTGGTGAGCCGGGAGGTCATCTGCGACTCGGTCGAGACCGTGGTCTTCGCCGAGCGGCTCGACGGCTTCGTCGGCCTGGCCGGCTGCGACAAGTCGATGCCGGCCATGCTCATGGCCGCCGCCCGCCTCGATCTGGCCAGCGTGCTCGTCTACAACGGCTCGATCATGCCCGGGCACCACGACGGGCGGGCGCTCGACATCACCAGCGTCTTCGAGGCCGTCGGGGCCCACGCCCTGGGCACGATCGACGACGCCGAGCTCGACGCCATCGAGCGGGCCGCCTGCCCCGGCGAGGGCGCCTGTGGCGGGATGTTCACGGCCAACACCATGAGCTCGATCGGCGAGGCCCTGGGGCTGTCGCTGCCCGGCTCGGCCGCGCCCCCGGCCATCGACCCCCGCCGCGATGGCGACGCCCACCGCGCCGGCGAGGCCGTGGTCGAGATGCTGCGCCAGGGCATCACCGCCCGCATGGTGATGACCAAGCCCGCCTTCGAGAACGCCATCGCCGTCACCTCCGCGCTGGGCGGCTCGACCAACGCCGTCCTCCACCTCCTGGCCATCGCCAACGAGGCCGGCGTCGCCCTCGAGCTCGACGACTTCAACCGGGTCGCGTCCCGGGTCCCGCACCTGGCCGACATGACGCCGGGCGGCAAGTTCCACATGAGCGACCTCGACCGCATCGGGGGCGTGCCCGTCGTGCTCAAGATGCTGCTCGACGAGGGACTGCTCCACGGCGATGTCGTCACCGTCACCGGCCGGACCATGGCCGAGAACCTGGCGGAGATCGACCCGCCGTCGCCGGACGGGGTGGTCGTGCACCCGATGAGCGCCCCGATCCACGCCGAGGGTGGCATCAACGTGCTGACAGGGTCGCTGGCGCCCAAGGGCTCGGTGGTGAAGGTCGCCGGCCTCACCGAGGACCAGATGCGCTTCGAGGGCACCGCCCGCGTCTTCGATGGCGAGGACGGGGCCATGGAGGCGATCCTGTCCGGCTCGATCCAGCCCGGCACCGTGCTCGTCATCCGCTACGAGGGCCCCAAGGGTGGCCCCGGCATGCGGGAGATGCTGGCCATCACCGGGGCCCTGAAGGGCGCCGGTCGGGGCGCCGACTGCGCCCTGGTCACCGATGGCCGCTTC
>DASYLG010000493.1:0-10612 GCA_036009685.1 Iamia sp.
ACGAGGCCGGGTCGCGGGCCAACGGCTTCGCCCCGGTGGCCACCCGCCTCGACACCGAGCAGCTGGCCCGCCGGCGCGTCGACCCGGGGCGCAGCCGGTCGTGGACCGTCGTCAACCCCGCCGTCCGCAACGGCCTCGGCCGGCCGGTGGCCTACAGGCTCACGCCCGGCCCGGCGCCGACCCTCCTGGCCGACGAGGGGTCCAGCATCGCCGCCCGGGCCGGGTTCGCCCGCCACAACCTGTGGGTGACCCCGTACTCCCCCGACGAGCGACGCCCGGCCGGCGACTTCCCCAACCAGCACGCCGGGGGTGACGGGCTGCCGCGGTGGACCGCCGCCGACCGGTCCCTGGTCGACCGGGAGGTGGTGGTCTGGCACACGTTCGGCGTCACCCACGTGCCCCGGCCCGAGGACTGGCCGGTGATGCCGGTGGAGACCTGCGGCTTCCGCCTCTCCCCCGCCGGGTTCTTCGACGCCAACCCCGCCCTCGACGTCCCCCCGCCGACCCACTGCCACGGAGGCTGAGAGTGGCCCCGATCGCGTTCGTCTGCGCCATGCCGATGGAGCTGCGCCCGCTGACCAAGCGGCTCGGCCTCCGCCCGACCCGGTTGGGCGACGGGCCCGGCCGGGAGGGCAGCCTGGACGGCCGCGACGTGGTCGCCATCGTCACCGGCATGGGCACCGAGCTGGCCGCCGCCGGCATGGCGCGCCTGCTCGATGCGGTGACGCCCGAGAGGGTCGTCGTGGTCGGCATCACCGGGGCGGTGGAGGACGAGACGCCGATCGGCGCCCTGGTGCTCCCCGAGCGGGTGGTCGACGGGGCCAGCGGCCGCGAGCACCGCCACGAGCTGCTCGGACCGGGGACCACCCACGGCGTGATGTGGACGACCGACCGCATCACGCCGGCCGACGAGCTGCCGGCGCTGCGGGCGCAGGGCGTGGTGTCGCTCGACATGGAGACGGCCGCCATCGCCCGGGCGTGCGAGGAGCGGGAGGTGCCGTGGACCGTGTTCCGCGCCATCAGCGACCGGGCGACCGACGGCAGCGTCGACGAGGAGGTCTTCCGGCTGAGCAACCAGGACGGCACCCCGAACCCGCGGGCGGTGGCCCGATACGTGCTGCGCCACCCGGGGCGACTCTCCGGGATGGTCCGCATGGGCAAGGGGGCCAAGCTGGCCACCGAGCGAGCCGCCGAGGCCGCCATCGCCGCGGTGCGCGCCGGATGATCATCGAGGTCGACCCCGACCGGTGCACCGGGCACGGCCGCTGCTACGCCCTGGCACCGCAGGTCTACGAGCCCGACGACGACGGGTACTGCGCGACCCGCCGCCTCGAGGTGCCCGCCGGCGCCGAGGAGGCCGCCCGCGTGGGGGCCGCCAGCTGTCCCGAGGGCGCCATCCGCGTCGTCGAGGACTGAGGGGTGGACCCGCCCGTGACGCCCGGCACGGCCTCGGAAGGTGCGGTACTGTCGTTATCGAACACTGGTGTCATGTTTTGCGCACCACCCACCTCGCGCCGAGCTCCAGGGGGCCCTGTGTCCACACCGTCCAGGCGGGCCATCGCCGCCGTCGTGCTGATCTTCGTCCTCGTGGCCGGGGCCTGCAGCAACTCCTCCAACGACGCCGGCAGCACCGACGACGGCGGTGGAGACGGAGGCGACACACCAGCCGCGGGCGACGGCGGCGAGGACCGCCGGGACGAGAAGGTCGAGCTCTCCGGCGTCCCCGGCGTGTCCGACGACGAGATCACCTTCACCGCCATCGGCACCAAGACCGGCAACCCCCTCGGCACCTGCATCCTCGACTGCTACGTCGAGGGCATCGAGGCCTACTTCGCCTTTCGGAACTCCGAGGGCGGCATCTACGGCCGGGACCTCGTGCTGGGCGAGACGATCGACGACGAGCTGAGCGCCAACCAGGTGAAGGCGCTCGACGTGATCTCGAGCGACGACGCCTTCGGGGTGTTCGAGGCGACCCTCCTCTCCACCGGCTGGGGCGACCTCGACGGCGCCGGCATCCCCACCTATGCCTGGGGCATCCAGCCCACCGATGCGGCCAATCGCTCCCACATCTTCCCCAGCGCCGTGATCCGGTGCGCCGACTGCCTCCGGAAGGCCGTCCCCTACATCGCCCGCGAGGTCGGGGCCACCAAGGCGGCGTCCATCGGCTACGGCGTCAGCGAGAACTCGAAGGAGTGCACGTCGAGCAGCGCCGACTCCTACGAGCTCTTCGCCGAGGACACCGGTGTCGAGCTCGCCTACGAGAACGACGACCTCGAGTACGGGCTGCCCAACGGCATCGGCCCCGAGGTGACGGCGATGAAGGAGGCCGGCGTCGACTTCATCTCCACCTGCATCGACCTCAACGGGATGAAGTCGCTGGCCCAGGAGCTCGAGCGCCAGGGCATGGACGACGTGGTCCTGCTCCACCCCAACACCTACGACCAGAGCTTCGTGGAAGAGGCCGGCTCCCTGTTCGAGGGCGACGTGGTGGGGGTGCAGTTCCGGCCCTTCGAAGCCGACGTCGAGGGCACGCCGCTGGCCGACTTCCAGGAGTGGATGGCCGAGTCGGGCAGCGAGCCCACCGAGCTGGCCATGGTCGGCTGGATCAACGCCAGCCTGGCCTTCGAGGGCCTGCTGGCCGCCGGCCCCGAGTTCGACCGCGACGCCGTCACCGCCGCCACCAACGCCATGACCGACTTCTCCGCCGGCGGCCTCCTCGAGCCGATCGACTGGACGACGGCCCACATCCCCTACACGTGGGACGACGCCGTCGAGAACGACACGGGCGAGTGCGGTGCCTTCGTGAAGGTCGAGGACGGCCAGTTCGTCACCCTCGCCCCGCCGGAGACCCCGTTCCTGTGCTGGGACGGCGACCCCACCGTCTGGTCCGAGCCCGAGCCGACGTCGTTCGACTAGGTCTGCACCGGTGTCGATGATCCTCGCAGCCTCCGTCGGTGAGGATCTGTTCAGAGCCGTCCTCCAGGGCACCCCCCCGGGGACCGTCTACGGGCTGATCGCCCTGGGCTTCGTCCTCACCTACAAGACCTCGGGCGTGTTCAACCTGGCCTTCGGGGCGCAGGCCTACGTCTCGGCCGCCCTCTACTTCCAAGCCCGCCAGGAGTGGGAGTGGCCGATCGTCCCCGCCCTGGTCCTGGCCGTGGTGGTGGTGGCGCCGCTCATCGGTCTGGTCCTCGAGCGGCTGATCTTCCGCCACCTCCGCACCAAGTCGGCGGTGAGCAAGCTGGTCGTGGCCATCGGGCTCACGGTGGCCCTGCCGAGCCTCTTCGAGCTGATCGTGGGCTTCGAGCCCGTCGCCGGGCGCACCCCGCAGGGCATCGTGCCCGACGGGTCCTCGGTGTTCTACGACCCCTTCGGCGTCTACGCCTTCAGCCGCAACGAGCTGGTGGCGATGGCCGTCGCCGTGGCCCTCACGGCCACCCTGGCCGCGCTGTTCCGGTTCACCGCCGTCGGCCTGCGGATGCGGGCCGTGGTGGAGAGCCCGCGCATGACCGAGCTGAGCGGCATCCGGGCCGACCGGATCTCAGCCTTCAGCTGGGCCCTGTCGAGCTTCTTCGCCGGCCTCGCCGGCGTCCTCATCGCCCCCCGCTTCAACACCTTGGCCGCCCCCGACTTCTTCAACCTGGTCGTCGTGGCCGTGGCCGCCGCCGCCCTCGGCCGGCTCGTCAGCCTGCCCCGCGCCCTGGTCGGCGGGCTGGGGCTCGGCATCGCCATCGCCATCGTCGACACCTTCCTCCCCCGCATCGCCGACGACGTGACCTGGCTCCAGCAGATCGAGGAGAACGTCACCCCGGCCATGCCCTTCCTGGTGCTCTTCGGGCTCCTCACCCTGTGGCCGGCGGTGCGCCGGACCCAGCAGCAGTCCGATCCCCTCTCGGGCGTCGACCCGCCCCCGCCGTCGCTGGCCGCCCTGACGCGGAGCGCGTCGCTCACCCGCGGCACCCGGCTCTTCGCCCTCGCCTTCTTCGGCATCACCGGGTTCGTCGTGTTCACGGGGGCCGACGCCTCGTGGCTGTTCCTGATCACCCAGGCCGTGATCCTGGCCACCATCCTCCTGTCGATCACGGTGATCACCGGGTTCGCCGGCCAGATCTCGCTCTGCCAGGGCACCTTCGCCGCCATCGGGGGGTTCACCGTCTTCCAGCTGGTCGACCGCTTCGACCTGCCCGTCCTGGCCGGCGCGCTCATCGGGGCCCTGATCGCGGCGGCGGTGGGGGCGCTGCTGTCGCTGCCGGTGCTGCGGCTCGGCGGGGTGTGGGTCGCCATCGCCACGCTGGCCTTCGCCGCCTTCTTCGACGCCGTCGTGGTGCGGCTCCCCTTCGTGGGGGGCGGGGACACGTCGCTGTTCCAGGGCACGCGCGTGCCCCGCCCGGTGATCGGGCCGTGGGACCTGGCCGACGACAAGAAGTTCCTCGTGCTCGCCCTCGTCGTCTTCGCCCTCACCGCCGCGGCCGTCATCCAGATCCGCGAGGGAACGGTGGGGCGCACCCTCCGGTCGCTGCGGGGCAGCGAGGTGGCGGCCCAGTCGATCGGGATCTCCCCGGCGCGCGCCCGGGTGACGGCCTTCGCCGTGTCCGGCTTCATCGCCGGCCTCGGCGGGGCGATGCTCAGCCTGCACCAGGAGAACGTGAACTACGCCGGCAACTTCGCCCCCTTCGCCGCCCTGTTCTGGCTGGTCCTGGTGGTCTCGCTGGGGACCCGCACCGTCGAGGGCGCCGCCTTCGCCGGGGCCTCGTACGCCCTGTTCGACGCCATCGTGTTCAAGGGCGCCCTGATCGGGTGGGTCCTGCGCAGCGAGGAGCGCATCCCCGACATCTTCCCCCTCTCCCCCAAGTGGCGCTTCGTCCTGTTCGGCCTGGCCGCCATCCAGTTCGCCCGCCACCCGGAGGGCCTCGTCGAGCACGGCAAGAGGAAGTCCCACGCCCGCACCGAGCGCCTCCTCGCCCGGGCCCGGCCGGGTCCGGCAGCCGACGAGCCCGCCGCCCCCGCTCGCACCGAGGAGCCGGTGGCATGACGGCGGTGCTCGAGGCGCGGGAGATCACCCGCTCGTTCTCCGGGATCATGGCCCTCGACGGGGTGACCCTCGAGGTGCGCGAGGGCGAGCGGGTGGGGCTGATCGGTCCCAACGGCGCCGGCAAGACCACCCTCTTCAACTGCATCCTCGGCCTGCTCCGGCCCCAGCGGGGCACGGTGTGCCTCGGGGGCGAGGACATCGGCGACCTCGCCGTCCACCAGCGGGCCCGGCGGGGCATCGGTCGCACCTTCCAGCGCATCGAGCTGTTCCCGGAGTCGACCGTCCGCGAGCACCTGCTCATCGCCGAGCGCACCCGCCGGGGCGACGGCCGTCTCTGGCGCGACCTCGTCGGCCTGGGCCGGGCCCGCCCCGACGAGCTGGCCGCCTGCGACGAGGTCCTCGACCTGCTCGGTCTGGGCGACCTGGCCGACGAGCCCATCGAGCAGCTCAGCCTGGGCCAGGGCCGTCTCGTCGAGGTGGGGCGGGCGCTGATGACCCGGCCCCGGGTCCTCCTCCTCGACGAGCCGTCCTCGGGGCTCGACCGCCAGGAGACCGCCCACCTGGCGGCGACCCTGCGCACGGTCCAGGCCGAGCAGGGCTTCGCCATCCTCCTGGTGGAGCACGACGTCGAGCTGGTCGCCACCTTCACCGAGCGGGTGTACGTGCTCGACTTCGGCCGCCTCATCGCCCAGGGCCCCACCGCCGAGGTCCTCGAGAGCGCCGCCGTGCGCGAGGCCTACCTCGGCGGCGACGTGGAGACGGCATGACCACCCCTGTCCTCGAGCTCCGCGACGTCGTGGCCGGCTACGGCACCTTCCACGCCCTGTTCGGGGTGTCGCTCGAGGTCGGTCCGGGCGAGGCGGTCGCCCTGCTGGGGGCCAACGGCGTGGGCAAGACCACCGTCGCCCGGGTCGCCAGCGGGCTGATCGCCCCCGAGGGCGGCTCGGTGCTCGTCGACGGCGAGGACCTCGGCGGGGCGCCACCGTTCCGCTTCGCCCTCGCCGGGGTGGCCCACGCCCCCGAGGGCCGATCGGTGTTCGCCACCTTGACGGTGGAGGAGAACCTGCGCCTCTCGTTCCGCCGGTCGAAGGGCCGGGCCGGCGTGCCGGCGGCGCTCGACGAGGCCTTCGAGCGGTTCCCGGCCCTGGCCAAGCGGCGGCGGCAGCTGGCCGGGACGCTCTCGGGCGGCGAGCAGCGGATGCTGTCGATGGCCCGGGTGCTGGTCGAGGCCCCGCGCCTGCTGATCGCTGACGAGCTGTCGCTCGGGCTGGCCCCGATCATCGTCGACGAGATCTACGCCCACCTGGGCCGGCTCCGCGAGCAGGGCACCTCGCTCCTCATCGTCGAGCAGCACATCGCCCGGGCCCTCGAGCTGTGCGACCGCGTCGTGCTCCTCGACCACGGCACCGTGCGGTGGCAGGGCCCGGCGGCCGACGCCGGCCAGCACGTGGTGGCCGAGATGTTCGAGCACGGCTGAGCCGACGGAGTCAGCGGGCGGGGTCGATCGCCACCTTGATGGCGCCGCTGCGCTCCTGGTCGGCCAGGGCGAGGAACGCCTCCCGCCACTCGGCGAGGCCGAAGGTGTGGGTGAGCATCCCGTCCAGGTCGATCCGCCCGGATCCGACCAGGTCGAGGTAGTGATCGATGCCGTGCCGGCGCACCCCGTCGACCTCCTCGATCCCGAAGGCATTGGACCCGACCCAGCTGATCTCCTTGAAGTACAGCGGACTCCACTCCCACCGCCCGGGCGGGTGGACGCCGCTCTTCACGAGGGTGCCGCGGGCCCGCAGCACCCGCACCTCCACCTCGAAGGTCTCGGGCCGGCCGACGGTGTCGTAGGCCACGTCGATGCCGCCGGGATGGCACATGGGCAGGCCGTCGAGCCCGTCCATGGCGGGGATCAGGGTCCCGCCCGACCAGGCCGCCAGCCGCTCGACCATCTCCTCCTGCGACCCGAGGCGGAACACGGCGTGGGCGCCGAGCCGCTCGACGAGGGCGGCCTGGGCGTCGAACCGGGCCACCACGCCGACCTCGACGTCGGGGTGCAGGGCCCGCAGGATCGCCACCGCGCCGCACCCGAGGGCACCGGCGCCCCAGACGAGGGCCCGGCCGCCGGGCGGCGGCGGGTGGCGGGTGACGCTGTGGAGCGACACGGCGAAGGGGTCGGCCAGGACCGCCTGCGCGTCGGTCAGGGCGTCGGGGACGGCGAACAGCATGGTGGGGTGGGCCGGCATCAGGTCGGCGAAGCCGCCCGTCGCATCCCGGGCCACGCCGGTGTGGAGGCCCGTGCTGATCGGGCCGGTGGTGAAGCTCCAGCACAGGCTGAGGTCGCCGTCGTCGCACGCCGGGCACACCGGCTCGACGCCGCGGGTCACGCACGTCAGCCACGGGTTGAGGACCACCCGCTGGCCGACGTCGACCCCCTCGGCCTCCGGTCCGAGGGACTCCAGCCGGCCGACCACCTCGTGCCCGAGGACCTGCGGGAACGAGCACAGGCCGCTGAGGGCGCTGTCGGTGTCGCCCTCGAAGTCGAGGAGCACCTGCTTGGCGTCGGAGCCGCAGATGCCGGTGAGCGTGGGCCGCACCACCACCCAGTCCGGCCGCAGCGGCGTGGCGTCGGGCAGCTCGCGCAGGGCGCAGGGCGTCGAGGCCAGGTTCACCGCCAGCCGGGTGGCATCGGCGGGAGGTGTCCACGGCTCGGGCGTGGTGCCGTAGACGAGGGCCCTCATCGTCCGGGGACCCTAGTCTGACAGTCGTGTCAGGTTCGGGGGACGTCACCGTGGGGATCGACATCGGCACGACGTCGGTGAAGGCGGTCGCCGCCGACGCCGACGGCACGGTGCTGGCCCGGGCCCGCCTGCCCCACGAGGTGCGGACCCCCGTGCCGGGTGCCTTCGAGCACGACGTCGACCACGCCTGGCGGGCCAACGTGCTCGGCGCCCTGGACGCCGTCGCCCGGGGGCTGCCCATCGCCGGGGTCGCCGTGTCGGCCATGGTGCCGTCGCTCGGCGCCATGCACGCCGACGGCACCGCCGCCGGTCCCGGCCTCCTCTACGGCGACCACCGCGGCGTGCGGGCCGGCCACGACCCGTCGCAGCCGGGCGACAGCGGCGAGCTCCTCGCCTTCCTCGGCTGGCTGGCGCGCGAGGTGCCCGAGGCAGCCGGCTTCTGGCCGGCCCAGGCCGTGGCCAACCACGCCCTGACCGGGCGCGGCGCCATCGACACGGTGACGGCGATGACCGCCCACCCGCTCTTCGACTTCGTGGGCTGGGACGAGGGCCTGGCCGCGGGGGCCGGCACCACGGCCGCCACGCTGCCGGCGATCGTGCCCGGCGTCGAGCCGGTCGGCTCCGTCCTCGACGGCCTGCCGGGGGCGGGGGCGGTGGTGGGCGGGGGCACGATCGACGCCCTGGGCGAGCAGCTGGTGGCCGGCGCCGACCAGGCCGGCGACGTCCTGGTCATCTGCGGGACCACCCTGATCACCTGGGCGGTGAGCGCCGGCTGGCCGGAGGTCCCCGGGCTGTGGACGATCCCCCACACGGCGCCCGGCCTGGCCCTCGTCGGCGGGCCGAGCAACGCCGGCGGCCTCTTCCTCGACCGGGTGATCCGTTGGCTGGGCCCCGTGTCCGATGCCGACCGGGCCGCCGTCGGGCCGGACGAGCTGCCGGTGTGGCTGCCCTACGTGCGGGGCGAGCGCACGCCCCTGCACCGGCGCGACCTGCGGGCGTCGGTGGACGGGCTGGCCCCGCACCACGGCCCGGCCCACGTCCTGCGGGGCGCCTACGAGGCCGCCGGGTTCGTCGTGCGCCACCACCTCGACCTGGCGCGCCAGGCCGGCGTCGAGCCCCGGCGCATCGTCGCCACCGGTGGTGGCACCCACGTGGCGCCGTGGATGCAGGCCCTGGCCGACGTCACCGGGCTCCCGGTCGACGTGGCCGCCGTCCCCGAGGGGGCGGCCCTCGGGTCCGCCTTCATCGCCCGCTGCGTCGCCGGTCTCGAGGGCTCCATGACCGACGGCCGCCGCTGGGCCCGCACCGCCCGCACCGTCGAGCCCGACCCCCGCTGGTCCGCCGCCGCAGACCCCCGCTACCACCACTTCCGCCACCTCACCACCCAGGCCCTCGCCACCCCTCATTCGCCATGATCGTCGGTGGCGCCTGGCATCATGACGACCATGGCTGTCGTGCCAGAGCACGAGCTCACGCTCGCTGACCTACGCAACAGGGCTGACGAGGTCGCCGCAGTCGCCGCTCGACGCGGGGCTTCGAACGTGCGCGTGTTCGGATCGGTCGCTCGGGGCGACACCCGCCCGGGCAGTGACGTCGACCTGCTCGTCGATCTGGAGCCGGGACGAAGCCTGGTCGACCTCGGTGGCCTTCTCATGGACCTGACCGAGCTGCTGGGTGTCGAGGTGGACATCGTGACGGTGGCGAGCCTCAGACCGCGGGTGCGCAGCCGCGTCCTGTCGGAGGCGGTCGCTCTGTGAGAGACGACGAGGCTCGCGTCGTCGACATCACCGAGGCATGCGGTCAGATCCTGCAGTTCGTGAGCAACGATCGAGAGCGGTTCCGGACCGACCCAGTCGTCCAGGCCGCGGCTCAGCGCTGGTTGGAGATCATCGGGGAGGCATCGGCTCGGCTGTCCGACGACTTCAAGCTCGCCCATCCGGCGATCCGCTGGCGCGATCTCGTCGGGATGCGGAACATCCTGGCCCACGGCTACTTCCACATCGACGAAGACATCCTCTGGGCCGCCATCACCGTCGACGTGCCGCGCCTCCTCGCAGGTCTGCAGCCTGCCCAGGAGGGCGACTGACCCGACCGGCATCACACGACCGGGCCCGTCTGACACTCGTGTCAGGTAGGGTTCGGCGGGTGGAGGACGTGCCGGCTCTGATGGCGGCGGCGGTGCTGAAGGGGGCAGGGCGGCTCGAGGTCGAGGAGGTGCCGGTGCCCACCCTCGGGGCCGGCGACGTGCTGGTCGCCGTCGACCTCTGCGGGGTGTGCGGCACCGACCTCCACCTGGTGCTCGAGGGCTGGGGCACGCCCGGCAGCTGGCCGGGCCACGAGTGGATCGGGCGGGTCGCGGCGGTGGGACCGGACGTCGAGCGGTGGCGCGTCGGCGACCCCGTCGTGGGCGGCCCGGTGGACCGTTGCGGCCGGTGCGGCGCGTGCCGGGCGGGGCGCCCGTCGCTGTGCGAGCGCCGTGACGAGCCGAGCGACGGGTCACCCGGACAGGGCGCCTTCGCCACCTACAAGGCCACGCCGGCCGACAGCCTCCTGCCCCTGCCCGCCGGCCTCGACCCCCGAGCCGCGGCCCTGGCCGAGCCGTTGGCGGTGGCCCTGCACGCCCTGACCCTCGCCCGCATCACGCCGGGCCAGCGGGCCCTCGTCCTGGGGGCCGGCCCCATCGGCTCGCTGACCATCGCCGCCCTCCGCGCTCGGGGCGTCGACCACGTCGTCTGCGCCGAGCCCGGGTCGCGCCGCCAGGACCTGGCCCGCGCCGCCGGCGCCACCGAGGTCGTCCACCCCGACGACCTGGAGGTCCCCTCCATCGCCGAGCCGGGCCGGGTGGTCGACG
>DASYLG010000494.1:0-1785 GCA_036009685.1 Iamia sp.
CAGGCCGTAGAAGATCAGCTTGCCGACCATCTCGGCGGCGTCGTACGGCGAGCTCTCGAGCGCCTTGGCGATGCCGCCCCGCTCGATGGCGGAGTTGAAGCCGACGCGCTCGAGGACGCCCCTGGCCACCCGGGCCAGGGCCTTGGCCACGAACCAGCCGATGAACAGGATGACGAGGAAGCCGAGGAGCTTCGGTACGAAGGTGGCCACGTCGGACCACGCGTCGTCGATGCCCTGGCTCCACTCGACAGCGAGCAGTGCGGGTGACGTCATCGTTCCCTCCATCGGAGTTGGACACGCGTCGAGTACCCAACCACGTAGAGTGGGAAACCGAGGCCGCTCCGTGGCGGCCACAGCTCTGATCAGGGTGTGATCAGGGCAGGGAGGGCGCCAGCTGGGGCCCGAAGGCGGCCCGGTCGTCCTGCAGGACGATGGCCGAGTCGCGCACGATCAGGGTGAGCGGGGTGTCGCGCCGGCGCCAGCGGGTCAGCTGGCTCACCGCCGCCCAGCGGCGCCCGGCGTCGGGCAACTCGATCCGCACGGTGCCGCACACGTTGGCCGGGCTGCCGTAGACGTCGACGACGACGGAGGTCCCGTCGACCACCACGCTCAGCACCAGAACGTCCTGGAGCACATCGATCTCGTCCGCCATCGCCCGCAGCCCCTCGCCAGCCCCGGTCGACCCTCCGTCGACCTGGCGTCGGCCCTCTGCCCGCCTCCGCCGACCGGCCAGGGTAGGCGGGCCGGGCGGCCGGATCAACGCCTCGCGTGGTAGGGCGGACCGGCTTCGTGGCGACAAGGTCGCGGCAAACCTGCGGCGAGCAGGTCACGTCACAGACGGTGAAGGAACCGCGGTACGGTCCGGGCCTTCGCGGAAGGCGTTGATCGGCTCTTCAGGGGACGGGAGAGGGGCCGTCGTGCGACGAACACCGATTCATCACAAGCTGGGTCTGACCCTGGCGGTGCCCATCCTCGTGCTCGCCATGGCCACCACGCTGGGCGTCCGATCGGCATCCGGTGACCGGGCCGAGGTCCGCCGGCAGACCGAGCTGGCCCGCGCCGCCATCGGCCCCGCCGGCCTGCTGTCGACGCTGCAGAACGAGCGCCTGTGGGTGGCGAGCGACCTCGTCGGCACCGACGACCTCACCCACTCCCCGGTCGAGAGCTACGAGGAGGCCCACCAGCAGACCGACGCGGCCCGGGCCGCGCTCGAGCAGCAGGTGGCCGGCGGCGACGAGGTCATCGCCGAGGCCTTCGCCGGACCGCTGGGCGGGCTCGGCGACCTCGCCCCGCTGCGGGCCGACGTCGAGGCCTTCCGGTCGACCGCCCACGACACCACCGGGGTCATCGAGTTCGGGGCCGACATCTGGCGGCGGTACACCGAGCTGGTCACCCCCTTCTTCGACGCCACGACGCACATCGCCGGCGACATCGAGGACGCCCAGCTGCGGGCGGGGGCCCGCCTGTCCGACAACGTCGCCCGCGGCATCGAGGCGTTCACGCAGGCCGGCCAGCGCACCGTGACCATCGCCCTGCTCACCGACGCCGGCGTCGACACCCGCGACGAGATCGGCGAGCTGTCGCGGCTGTCGGCCAACCTCGCCCAGTACACCGAGGCCATCGAGTCGGCCCAGCCCCCGTACGCCGACATCCCGTCCCTCCCCGGCGCCCAGCAGATGATCGCCGGGGTCAACGCCCAGACCGACGAGGCGATCACGACCAGCCGCGTCCGCCTCGACGAGTTCATCGCCGCCGTCGACATGCCCACGGGCGAGGGCCTGTACG
>DASYLG010000495.1:0-7363 GCA_036009685.1 Iamia sp.
CCAGAACCACCTTCTGCAGATCGTCGCCCTGCTGGCCATGGAGCCGCCCGTGGCGGCCGACGCCGACGCCTTGTCGGACGAGAAGACCCGTCTGTTCCGCCAGGTCCGCACCATCGACCCGGCCAACGTCGTCCGGGGCCAGTACCGGGGCTACCCCGACGAGGAGGGCGTCCAGGGCGGCTCCGACGTCGAGACCTACGTGGCCCTGCGCTTCGAGATCGACTCGTGGCGCTGGGCCGGCGTGCCCTGGGTGATCCGCACGGGCAAGGCCCTCGGCGCCACCGCCACCGAGGCGATCGTCCGCTTCACCGACCCGCCCCGGCTGCTCTTCACCGACGACGCCAAGCCCACGCCCGACCCGAGCTTCCTCCGCTTCCGGCTCGGTGCCCACGACGGCGTGTCGCTGCACCTCCTGGCCAAGGCCCCCGGCGATCAGCTCGTCACCCAGCCCATCCAGCTCGACGTCGACTACGAGCAGGCCCTCGGCGCCCGGGCCGAGGCCTACGAGCGGCTGATCGACGACGCCCTCGAGGGCGACCGCCGCCGCTTCGGCCGGGCCGACAGCCTCGACGAGCAGTGGCGCATCGTCGAGCGGGTCCTGGCCGACCCGCCCGAGACCGTCCTCTACCGCGAGGGCACCCCGGGCCCCGTCGAGGCCGATGCCCTCGTGAGCGATGTCGGGGGTTGGCTACCGCCGCTCTAGCTGTTGTCTGCATGGGGTGGGGTGGTGGTGGCTGGCGTCGGGAGGGGCTGGACGGGATGATGTCGGGGTGAGCCCGCTTGTCGCTGTGATCCCGTACACGACGCATCCGACGATCGAGCTGGGGCCGCTGACGCTGCGGACGTTCGGTCTGATGACCGCCATCGGCGTGGTGCTGGGCGTGTGGTTCGCCGCCAGCCACGGCGAGAAGTACGGCATGACCCGGGACGAGACCTATCGCCTGGGCACCCGCATGGTCCTGGCCGGGGTCGTCGGTGCCCGGGCCACGTGGGTCGCCACCCACTGGGACCAGATCGACAAGCCGATCGACGTCATCGCCGTCTGGGAGGGCGGGCTCCAGTTCTCGGGTGGGTTCCTCGCCGCCATCGCCCTCGGCCTGCCGACCTTCCTCGGCTGGACCCGGCTCCAGCGCTGGCAGCTGCTCGACGGCTTCGCGGTGGCCGTGCTGGTGGGCGCCGGGTTCGGCCGGCTCGGCTGCTTGTCGGTCGGCGAGCACTTCGGCCGCCAGTCCGACTTCTTCCTCGCCACCCGCCTCGACAACAACGACGTCAGGGAGGGCACCCTCGGCCTGGGGGTGAACGCCCCGGCCGCCGTGAAGGGCGTCAGCTTCCTCAACCCCGCCCTCTACGAGTGCGTGACCCTGTTCGTGCTGTTCGGGGCGCTCTGGTGGCTCCTGGCCAAGAAGCCCACGCCGGGCACGGTGGGCGGCATCTTCCTCCTGACCTACGGCGTCCAGCGCTTCGCCTACGACGCCCTCCGGGTCAACGACGAGCGGGTCGCGGGGCTCACCGGAGCCCAGTGGATGTGCGTGGCCATGATCCCCATCGGGATCTACCTCCTGGTCAAGGTCCGACCGGCCCTGGCCCGGGCCCTCGAGGCCGGCGAGGTCGGCGGCGAGCCCGTGTTCGAGACCACCACCCGCACGGCCGCCGACGGCACCAAGGTGGCCACGACGAAGCGGCGGACCACCAGCCGTCCCCGCCACACCACGCAGGCCGCCGGCTCCGGGACGACCACCACGGCCACCGCCACCGACGACCGTGGCGACGACCTCGCCGAGGCCCGAGTCGACTCCGACGACGACCCGGACCTCGCCGCCTCCCCTCCTCCCACCTGATCCTCGAGCCTGCGCCAGCCCCCCGGCGGACCGGGTGGGTGGCGCAGGCTCGGATCGCCCGGCGGTCTCCCCGCCCCCCGCCCCGGCCCACCGTCGCTCCGAAGCGGCGGCCCGAGGGGGACGAGGCCCCCCGTCAGGCCGCCAGGTGCTCCAGCCCCTGGGGATCGACGCCCAGGGCGGCCAGCTCGGCCCGCACCTCGGCGATCTCGGCGTCGAGGACGGTCACGTCGTCGAAGCCGGCGCGGGCCGAACGGGCCCGCAGCTCCACCAGGTCGATCAATCGCAGCTCGAGTCCCGACGCCCGGTACTCGGCGCAGGCCGGTCCCTGGACCCACACCGGATCCTCGTGGTGGTGGCGGCGGAAGGTGAGCATGCGGGAGTTGTACGCCCTCGACGTTGCGGAAGCGGGCCGGACCGGTTGCAGTCCCGTGTCACTTCCATGACCCGGGTGGGTGCCCCCTCCCCGGCGCTCCGCGACCGGCGGGTCAGTCGGTTGGGTCGGGGATGGTGCGCACGATGGCGGCGACGGCCTTGTAGGCGGCCTCGGCCGGACCCAGCTCGTCCTCGCGGAGGAGGTTGGCCATGATCCGCAGCACCCAGTCCATGAGGCTGCGGGACTGCATGCCGACCCGGGTCAGCTCGCGCATCACCGCCGGGTTGCCGATCACCACGCTGAACAGCCGGGCCACCCGGAAGTAGAGGCCGTACTCCTCGGCGATCAGGGCCGGGTAGCGCTGGAGCGCCATGCCGTCGCCGGTGCCGATGGCCTCGTCGAGCAGCTCGGCGACCAGCCGGCCCGTCTCGTAGGCGTAGTCGATGCCCTCGCCGTTGAAGGGGTTGACCGAGCCGGCGGCGTCGCCGACGGCCACCCAGGTGGGGCCGATCTTGGGGTTGATCGACTGGGCCATGGGGATCCGGCCGCCCGTCGGTGCGCAGGTCGGGGTGGACGGATCGATGCCCCAGTACGAAGGGAGGGTATTGGCGAACTCCTCCATGAGATGGCTGGTGTTGACCTCGCGGTAGCCCTTGAAGGTCGACAGCAGGCCGATGCCCACGTTGATGGTCCCGTCACCCACCGGGAAGATCCAGCCGTAGCCCGGCATCGCCCGCCCCTGGCGGTCGCGCACGTCGAGGGCGGACTCGATCCAGGGCTCGTCGTGGAGCGGGCTCTCGAAGTAGGTCCGGATGGCGATGCCCATGGGGTAGGTCCGGTTGCGGGCCGTGCCCAGGGCCCGGCCGAAGCGGGAGTTGGCCCCGTCGGCCACCACCACGTACCGGGCGTGGATCTCCCGTTCGACGCCGGCGCCGCCCGCGCTCTTGTCCTTCACCACGGCCCCGATGACGAGGCCGTCGCGCTGGAGCGGCCGCAGCGCCTCGGTGCCGGTGTGGAGGGTGGCGCCCAGGTCCACGGCCTTCTCGGCCACCAGCTTGTCGAGGTCCCGGCGCCGGACGACGTAGCCGTGCGAGGGGTAGACGGGGTGCTCGGGCCACTTCAGCTCGAGGGTCACCCCATGGGCGACGGCTCGGAGCCCGTCGTAGCGGTGGTAGCCCTCGAGCGCCGGGCCCAGGCCCATGTCCTCGAGCTGGTGGACCGCCCGGGGGGTGAGACCGTCGCCGCAGGTCTTCTCGCGGGGGAACGTCTTCTTCTCGACGACGACGACGCCGCGCCCGGCCTTCGCCAGCCAGTGGGCCGTCGCCGACCCGGCCGGGCCACCGCCGACGACGAGGACGTCGCAGCGTTCGGGCGGGGGCGGGGGAGTGGTCATCGTGACCCAGTCTGCGGCGGTGGCAGACGATCCCGCCAGGTGGACCCGGCGGGCGGGACGCGGATCAGCCGGCGCCTTCGCCGACGAGGGTGACCCGCTCCTCGTAGTCCGGGTCATCGGCGGGCTGGATGTCCCGGTACATGACCTCTTCGTTCTCGGCGTTCTCGATCGCCGTCTCGGCCCACTCGTGGTAGAGCTCCTGGACCTCGGGGCTGGCCGGGGCCTCGCCCGCCAGGTCCTCGCGGACGTAGCGGGTCACGCCGGCCAGCTCCTCGGCATCGAGGTCGCCGAAGCCGGGCATCTCCCCCGTCTTGGTGGCCGTGTCCTGTTGGCCACCGTCGCGGTTCGGATCGCCGTAGGGGGCGGCACCGCTGGTGCCCGTCCACTCGACGGCACCGAGATGGATCCACTCCATCATGGCGACGGGGTCGGGGTAGGTCTTCAGGACCTCGCCCTCGTTGAGCTGGGCGCCGACGCCACCACCACCGGTCGGGCCGTGGCAGTTGGCGCACGAGCCGTAGACCTCTTCGCCGATGGCGATGCCCTCGTCGGTGTTGGGCGGCGGGCTGATGCCCTCGGAGTAGAGGAAGGCCCAGACCGGGAGGAGGGCGATGACGGGCATGGCCCAGAAGGGGATGCGCTTCCGGTTCTCGGCGGCCTGGATGTAGGCGGCCTTGGGCTTGGGCGGAGGCGGCGGCTTCTCCTCGACCTGGGCCGGAGCGGCGGCGGGGGCCGCCTTGGCCACCTCGGCCGGGGGCGCGTCACCGCCGCCGGAGCCGCCTCCGTCGCCGGAGCCCCCGTCGCCCGAGCCGCCCTCGCCGCCGGGGAGCCCGAGGGCCGCCCGTCGCTCCTTGGAGCGCTTCAGCAGGTGTTCGGGGATCTCGGTCAACGGACGTGCCTCCGCGGGCGGAAGAGAAGGAGGGTGAAGAGGGCCGAGGGCCCGCCGGTGCGCCGCACTCTAGGTCGACCCTTCGGGCGGTCTCCAAGCGAAGTCGGCCCCCAGATCGATCGTCCGGCGAGGTCCGAGCGCCGGTCGTGACGGGTGGCGCCGGGGGCGCCGTCTGATGTGCCCGCCGAAGGTGGCCCGTGCTAGACCTCGGAGCCACGAGCCGGCCCTGTCCACAGGGCTGGCGGGTCCCCATTGTGAGAACTTTCACGTACTAGGAGGTGCGTACCGCGTGGTCGCGTTCGTCGGGGCAGTCCTGATCTCGATCCTGCTCACCGCCAGCATCTTCTGGTTCGCCAAGCGGCGGCCAGTGGGCACCCCCCTCTCCTGGGGCGAGGCCATGCTGGCGGCCACCTACTCCTTCTTCGGCCTCTTCTGGGTGTACGGCGTCGTGCCCCACCACTGGCTGACCTGGTCGGAGAACGAGCTGGGCTGGCGCCCGGACAAGTACCTCGCCGGCCCCAGCGGCACCGGGGCCCTCCGCGAGATCCCGATGAACATCTCGTACCAGACGCTGTCGCACCTGATCGCCGTCATCATCTACGGGGTCTTCCTCGGCCTGCACGTCGCCCTCTGGGCCGTGTGGCAGGGCCGGGGCGACAAGGTCGAGCGTCGCCGCAAGGCCCTCGAGGAGAAGACGACCGCCTACGGCCGCCCGCTGGCGAGGAAGGCCTGATGGCCCGCACCGACGCCAACCCGCCGATGCCCGAGTTCCGGGCCGACTACGTGCTCCGCGAGGTGGACGCCGGCTACCTGGCCAAGGCGGTCAAGCCCAAGCAGTTCATCCACATCGATCAGTCCGAGTGCATCATGTGCGAGGGCTGCGTCGACATCTGCCCGTGGAAGTGCATCTTCATGGTGCGCCCCGACGCCATCGCCGAGGCCGAGGGCACCGAGCGCCCCGGCATCGACCCCAACGACCACGTGATCTTCACCATCGACGACGACGTGTGCACCCGCTGCGCGCTGTGCGTCGACCGGTGCCCGACCGGCGTGATCATCCTGGGCAAGATCGGCGACCCGGCGGCCGAGGGCGACCCGCACCAGCGCACGAACTCCTACGGGTACGGCTACGGGATGCGCCTCTCATGACCACGATCACGAGCGGGCGCCCCACCACCATCGAGGAAGGTCGGTAACGATGGCCAAGGCCATGCAGAGCAAGGGACGCGGCGCCCGGGTCATGGCGGACATGACCGACAAGGTCCAGGCCAGCCAGACCTGGAACTCGATCTTCCGCCCCGGCTCCATCTTCCGGAAGGGCTACACCGACAGCCCCCGCAACCGGTCCTACGTGATCATGAACTCGGTGCTGTACCACCTGCACCCGGTGAAGGTGAAGCGCCACGCCGTCAAGGTGTCGTACACCCTGTGCCTGGGTGGGCTCAGCTTCTTCCTCTTCATCCTGCTCACGGTCACCGGCATCTTCCTGATGTTCTTCTACCGGCCGACGGCGTCGCAGGCGTGGAACGACATCTACGCCCTCCAGACCAACGTGGCCTTCGGTCTGCTGGTCCGGAACATGCACCGGTGGGCCGCCCACCTGATGGTGCTCTCGGTGTTCCTCCACATGGCGCGGGTCTTCTACCACGGGGCCTACAAGCCGCCCCGCGAGTTCAACTGGGTCATCGGCGTGATCCTGCTGACGCTCACCCTGCTGCTCAGCTTCACCGGCTACCTGCTCCCGTGGGACCAGCTGGCGCTCTGGGCGGTGACCGTGGGCACGAACATGATGGGCTACACCCCGGTGTTCGGGAACCAGGTCCGCTTCGCCCTCCTGGGCGGGGCCGAGATCGGGACCGACACCTTGTTGCGCTGGTACGTGCTGCACGTCTTGATGCTCCCGTTCGTGATCGTCATCTTCATGGCGATCCACTTCTGGCGGGTGCGCAAGGACGGCGGCATCAGCGGGCCGCTGTAGGAATCGGAGGCGACGACGTGACCGAGATCCCCGAACACCTCCGCAAGCGCGCCGAGGAGGCCCGCCAGAAGGCGGCCGCCTCCAAGCCCGCCGACGCCCCGGCCGCCTCCGCGGCCGACAGCGGTGGCGACGCCGGCGACAGCCGGATCCCCGCCCACCTCCTCGAGCGGGCCAAGGCGGCCCGCAGCAAGAGCGCGGGCGGTGACGCCCCCGACGCCGGTGGTGGCACCGCGGTGGCCACCGCCGAGCGCCCCGGTGGTGGCGGCGTGGCCACGGCCGCCCCGCCCGTGGCGGCCGGCCCCGGCGGCCACACCCAGCGTCTGCTGACGGTGGTCAAGTCCGGCTCCATCCAGGACGTCAAGTCCCTGCCCCAGGACAAGGTCCACACCTGGCCCCACCTCCTGGCCGTCGAGTTCGTGGCCGCCCTGCTGTGCACGGCGTTCACCCTCATCTTCTCGATCTTCGTGAACGCCCCGCTGCTGACCCTGGCCAACCCGAACCAGACGCCGAACCCGTCCAAGGCGCCGTGGTACTTCCTGGGCCTGCAGGAGCTGCTCACGATGTTCCACCCCATGGTCGCGGGCGTCACCATCCCCGGCGTCGGCATGTTCGCCCTGATCCTGGCGCCCTACACCGACCGGAACCCGTCCAACAAGCCCGAGGATCGCAAGTTCGCCATCTCGCTCTTCACGCTCTTCATGATGTTCTGGACCGTCCTGGTCATGATCGGCTCGTTCTTCCGAGGCCCGGGGCAGAACTTCGTGTTCCCGTGG
Organism: Iamia sp.; assembly: GCA_036009685.1. GTDB lineage: Bacteria > Actinomycetota > Acidimicrobiia > Acidimicrobiales > Iamiaceae > Iamia. The sequence goes on from DASYLG010000495.1 coordinate 7,245, forward strand.
CACTCCGGCCTCTTCTTCGAGCTGTAGGAGGACACCCCCCATGTCTGCCATCGTCATCCTCGCCGTCGTCGTCCTCGTCCTGGGGGCGGCCGCCGCCTTGTTCACCGTCCAGCGGAACC
>DASYLG010000496.1:0-6462 GCA_036009685.1 Iamia sp.
CCCCACCTCCTGCGGGATGACCTCGGCGTCCGCCCCGCCGCCGACCGGGCCGCCACCCGCACCTCGCTGCTGTACGTCGCCCACCACACCGACGTCCACGTGTGCGACGCCCAGTCGCCCTCCCGTCTCGAGGGGGGCGACGCCTTCGGCTGGGCCAACCCCGGCTCCGACGGCGGCCATCGGCCCCAGGAGACCTTCACCACCCAGGTGCTCGACCAGCTGGTCGTGGCCACCAACGCCGTCACCACCAGCCCGCTCAGCGGCGCGCCGATGGCCTGGTGCGTCCAGACCGGCGACAACGTCGACAACCGGGGGGCGGCCGAGCTGCGCTGGTGGATCGACGTCCTCGACGGGCGCCGGGTCACCCCCAACACGGGCGCGCCGGACCGCTACGAGGGCGTGCAGCGCTCGGGCTGGCGGGGCGCCTGGCACCCGGACCGGGCGGGGTGGGATCGCCGGTCGCGGGCCGGCTTCCCTCACCTCCCCGGTGTGCTCGACGCCGGCGTCGCCGCCTTCGCCCCGACCGGCCTGGCCGTGCCCTGGCTGGCCGTCTTCGGCAACCACGACCTCATCTTCCAGGGTTCGTTCGGACCCACCCGGGGCGCCCGGCTCGACCTCCTCGGCTCGATGCTCGTCGCCACCGACCGCAAGCCGATCGGGGCGGCCGGCCTGGCCCGAGCGCTCGCCGTGGCCACCGCCACCAAGGGCGACCCGACCCGGTGGGCCCGCACGGCGCGGGGCGCCTGGGTCCAGCCGATCACGCCCGACCCCGACGCCCGGCGGCCCGTCGCCGCCGACGACTACGTCGCCACCCTCCTCGACCCGGGGCCGGACGGCACCCGCGGCCCGGGGCCGCTGGGGCACGGCTTCACCGAGGCCAACGTCCTCGACGGCACCACGTGGTGGTCGCGGTGGGAGGGCCCGCACCTCCAGGTCATCGGGCTCGACACCTGCAACCACACCCACGGCGACGGCGGCGGCATGGGTCCGGCCCAGACGGCGTGGCTGACCGACCAGCTCGAGCGCTGCCACACCCGCTACCGCGACGAGCGGGGCCGCTGGGTCGATGGCCACGGCCCGGATCGCCTGGTCGTCCTGCTCAGCCACCACGCCAGCTGGACGATGGCCAACGCCGTCGACGACGAGGCCGATCCCGGCCCCCGCACCCTCGGTCCCGCCCTCGTCGACCTGCTCGACCGCTTCCCCAACGTCGTGCTCTGGGTCAACGGCCACACCCACCGCCACACCGTGCAGGCGCACCGGCGCACCGAAGGCGGCGGTTGGTGGGAGCTCAACACCGCGAGCGGCATCGACTTCGGCCAGCAGGGCCGCACCATCGAGCTGTTCGCCAACGGCGACGGCACCATGTCGATCGTCGCCACCGTGCTCGACCACCACGGCCCGCCCCGGGTGGCCCATCGGCGCGACGGCCGCTGGGCACCGGTCGAGCTGGCGTCGCTCAGCCGGGAGCTGGCCGCCAACGACGACCAGTGGGTCGACCCGCTCTACGGCCTGGGCCGGGTCGAGGACCGCAACGTCGAGCTGGCCCTACCGCTGCCCTTCCCCCTGGACTGACCGGGCGGCGCCGCCGGCGGGTCAGGACCGGCTCAGGTCGACCCGGTCGTCGAGGTGCGGGCACCCGGCGACGAGGGCCCGCAGCATCGAGCGGGCCAGGGCGAAGTCGGCCGCGCCGGTGACGGCCAGGTGCTGGCAGCCGAGGTGCCCGGCGATGAGCAGCTGGGTGAAGGTCTCGGTGTCGATCCCGTCGGGGGGACGCCGGCCCTCGGCGTCGAGGAGGGCTTCGACCCCGCGCCGGAGCTCGTCGCGGAAGAAGGCGCGGTGCCGCTCGACCTGGGCGTCGAGGCCGGGGGTGCGCAGCGAGTGGAGGAGGAACTCGGTGCTGATCACGAACCAGGCCCGATCGGGCGCGCGGAGGGCGACGAGGGCGGCGATCGCCGTCTCGAAGGGCTCGTCGGTGATCTCGACGGTCGACACCTGCTCGCGGATGGCGGCGGTCGTGGTGTCGACGGTGCGCTCCCACAGCGCCAGCAGCAGCTCGTCGAGGCTGGTGAAGTTGCTGTAGAAGGCGCCCCGGGTGAACCCGGCCCGGGCGCACACCTCCTCGATGGTGGCGGCCTGGAAGCCGACCTCGCAGAAGGTCTCGTAGGCGCTGTCGAGGAGCCGTCTCCGGGTCTCCTCGCGGCTCGGTCGGCCCGCCGACGCGTCGACCGACGAGCTCGCAGAGGGCGACGACGACATGGAAGGCGAACCTACCCCCGAGAGGTGTCGCCCGAACATGGGGTTCCGCCCGGGCTCTGACGTCCGGTTTCGGCCGGCGGCCCGGGGCAGGGCGGCGCCGTGCTGTACGTGGCCTGGGAGGACAGCGGTGCCGTCGAGGCGACGGCCGAGGGACCGTGGGAGGACGTCGTCGTGCTCCGCCCCGGCCTCCTCCTGCTCGACAGCCAGGCCACCCGCTCGGTCGTCTACCACGCCCTCAAGCACCACCTCCCCGGCGGCACCGCCCTCCTCGTCGCCCCCCTGAGCGCCGCCCCCAAGATGAAGGGCATGGCCGAGGGCTCCACCGCCTGGCTCCACGGTCGCATCTGAGCTCTGCGGAGGTCGAGAGGTCGACTCGTGGGACGGTCAGCGGCGTCCGAGGAAACCGAGGGGCACCTCTGACCGGGCACCGCTGAGCACCCCCGACGGGATTCGAACCCGCGTTGCCGGCTTGAAAGGCCGATGTCCTGGGCCGCTGGACGACGGGGGCCCGGGCCGGCAGGGCCGGCGCCGCTTCGACGGTAGCCGGGTCGACCCCGTTCGCACTCAGGGCGAAACGGCGACCCTGAGCGGGCCTGTCGCCCGTACAGGGTCGCAAGAAGCGTCAGACGATGATGCTGCGGACGGCGAGGAGACGGGCCACCAGGTCCGGGTCGCCGGTGGTGTGCACGTCATCCGCCGGCACCGGGAGACCGGTGAGGTGACGCCAGGCCGGCTCGGCGTCGAGCGCCAGCGTGGCCGCCGCACCGGAGGGCCAGCCGGCCTCCAGCGACCAGGCCGAGCCCGACCGGCGCAGCGACCACCGGTCGTCGCCCAGGCCCACGCCGACGACCGTGCCGTCGGCGGCCGGGCCCAGCTGGGCGGGGAAGGCCCACACGAAGGTCCGCAGGACCTCGGCCCGCACAGGGTCGGGATCAGAGCCAGGGTCGACGACCGCACCGACGGCATCGGCGATGTGACGACCGTGGACCCACCGCTCGGTGAGCTCGCGGGCGATGTCGAGCCACGCCGGCGCCGAGCCCCCGGCCCAGCTCACGGGCCGGGGCGCCCGCAGGTCGACGGTGGCCAGGAAGGCGTCGACCGCGCCGCCCGACCACGCCAGCAGGTCGGTCACGACCGGCCGGCTCAGCCCGGCGGCGGCCGCGACCCACCGCTCGTTCTTGGCGTCGAGGGCGGCGACGAAGTCCTGGTGCGACCCGGAGACGGGGATCAGGCCGGAGGTGTCGCCGTCGCGCCAGCGCGACAGCAGCCCGAGGTCGTCGTCGAGCAGGTGTCGGGCCACGTCGCCGACCCGCCAGTGCCCGGCCTCGGTCGGCGCCGCCCAGTCCGCAGGGGACAGCGACGCCAACCGGTCGATCAGCGCCACCCGCTCCGAGGGGAGCAGAGGGCGCACGTCCCGCACCGGCGCGTCCCGCAGGTCCATGGCGTCAGTCTTGTGGGGCCGCACCGGGCCACCCGGCGCCTTTCTTGCGACCCTGGTCCACACCTGAGGTGGATGAGGGTCGCCAGAAGCGGAATGTCTCAGTCGAGGGCGCGGACGGCGTGGGCGACCATGGCTCCGAGGAGCTCGTAGACCTGCCACATGTGGACGATCCGCAGGGCCCGGTCGCGCTCCTCGGCCGGACGGTCGGGGTCCTCGGCCAGCTCGAGCGCCCGGTCGAAGGCGCCCTCCTCGGCCCGCTGGTCGCCGTCCACCTCCAGCCGCTCGCCCAGCACCAGCCGCAGAGCGTTGATGCCCTGGACCCAGGCCACCACGGCGTCCTCCGACAGCGGTCCGGGCTCGGGCGCCCGCACCACCTCCAGGGCGGCCCGGCGGGCGTCGCGCAGGTTGCCGCCCTGCTCGATCTCCCACTGGGCCTCGGCCAGCAGGTCGTCGGTGCGGGCCGGGGGGAACAGCCGCCGGAGGCCGGGGTCGGCCGACGGGTCGTCGAGCAGCGGGTCGAGCTGCTCGGCCAGGGCGGTCAGCAGGGCCTGCTCGTCGTCGGCCAGGTTGAGGGTGAAGGTGCCGTCCCGCTTGCGGGTCACCAGACGCCGGGCCACGTCAGCGGCCCGGGACGCAGGTCCGACCCGAGCTCACGGCTGCTGCTCCATCGTCGCCCACAGCCCGTGCTCGTGGAGCCGGAAGACGTCGAGCTCGGCCTTCTCGCGAGGTCCCGTCGACACGATGGCGCGGCCCTCGTTGTGGACCTGGAGCATGAGGAAGGTGGCCTTGGCCTTGGAGAAGCCGAACAGCTTGCGGAACACCCACGTCACGTACTGCATGAGGTTCACGGGGTCGTCCCAGACGATGACCTGCCAGGGCCGGGCGAGGTCGGTGTCCTCGGCGAGGTCCGGCTCCATCACCTCCAGGGGTGCGGTCTCGGTGTCGGGCATCGCTCATCCCCCCGCCGCCGGCAGGGCGGCGGACGGGTCACGGGCGTCGTCGGCCGGCAGGGGTGGGACCGGCGCCGGCAGGGGCTCGGTGAGCGTGAGGTACAGACGCAGGGCGGCCGCCCAGACCAGCATCGACCCGAGCACGTGGAGGCCGACGAGCACCTCCGGCACGCCGGTGGCGTACTGGAGGTATCCGAGCCCGCCCTGCAGGATCACGACGGTGAGCAGGGTCGTGGCCCGCTCCATGCCGATCGGCCCCACCATCTCGCGGCGCATGCGGACCACCAGGGCCACCAGCACGGCCAGGAACAGCCAGGTGAGGGCGCTGTGGATCATGGCCACGCCCCGAACCGACAGCCACTCGAGCCGTTCGGCGTCCTCGTCGCCGGCGTGGGGGCCCGAACCGGTGACGACGGTGCCGGCCAGCATCACGACCGCAGCCATGGCCAGCGCGACCCGGCCCCGGCGCAGCACCGCCGGGCCGGCCAGGGCGTAGGCCCGCTCGGGTCCGCCGTCGCCGCCGTCGGGGCGGGCGGCCCGGTGGTGGAGCACGACGGCGTTGCCCACCAGCACGGCGGACACCAGGAAGTGGCCCTGCACGGCGATCGGGTGGACGTGGACCTCGACCACGAGGGCGCCCAGCAGGATCTGGGCCAGGACGCCGCCCACCAGGCCCCAGGAGAGCAGCGTCAGGTCCCGGCGTCGGGGCACCCGGCGCAGCGAGCCGAGCACGGCGAGGGCCACCGCCACCGACACGGCCCCGGTGATGAGCCGGTTGACGAACTCGATCCAGGGGTTCCAGGACGACTCGCCGTGCGGCACGAACTGGCCGGGCTCGCAGCCCGGCCACGACGAGCACCCCAGGCCCGACCCGGTCAGCCGCACGCCGGCCCCTGTGACCACGATCACCACCAGCGACCAGAGCGCGACGGAGGTGATGCGGCGGTAGGTGGAGGGTGAGAGGGCGGGGGCGCGTTCCGTCACGGCCACCCACACGAGACTACGGCCGCACCCCGGTGTTCGCCCAAGGGGAGGATCTCTTCTGCTCCCCTTTGGCCCCCTCCCGGGGCCGGCCGTAGTCTCGCCGCCGTGACCCCGCCCGCCCACGGTGCTGCCGCCGTCTCCCCGCCGTCGGGACGGGCCCCGGTCCTCGCCCCCCGCCTGCACATGGTCGGCGATCCGATGGCGCTGGTCGACGAGCCCGAGGCGCCGGCCGCCGCGCCGACCCGGTCGAAGGCGGCCGCCTACCTGGCCCTGACCAAGCCCCGGATCATCGAGCTGCTCCTGGTCACGACGGTGCCGGTCCAGGTCGTCGCCGCCCGGGGGCTCCCCAGCGGCTGGCTGGTGCTGTGGACGGTCCTGGGCGGTGCGCTCGCCGCCGGCGGGGCCAACACCTTCAACATGGTGGCCGACCGCGACATCGACACGGTGATGAAGCGGACGCAGAACCGCCCGCTGGTCACCGGCGAGATCACCCCTCGGGCGGCCATGGTCTTCGCCCTCACGCTCGAGATCGCCGCCTTCGCCCTCCTGTGGGGCACGGTCAACCTGCTCTCCGCCGTGCTGGCCGTCTCGGCCACCCTCTTCTACGTCTTCGTCTACACGCTGTGGCTGAAGCGGACGTCGACCCAGAACATCGTCATCGGCGGGGCTGCCGGGGCGGTCCCCACGCTGGTGGGCTGGTCGTCGGTGACGGGCTCGCTGGGCTGGGCCCCGTGGGTCCTCTTCGCCGTGATCTTCGTGTGGACGCCGCCCCACTTCTGGTGCCTCGCCGTCAAGTACCGGGACGACTACGCCGCCGCCGAGGTGCCG